>JAUYTX010000100.1 GCA_030695025.1 Bacteroidales bacterium
CAGTTTATCCTTTCTCTTTCAGTCTTTAATAACCGTTTATTTCAATCAGAATTGCTTTTCAATGCTCTTTACAAGCTCTTTAAACATCTCGGCGTTATATCCTTTATCCATATAAACAATTTTCCCGTTTTTACCAATTACATAATTTCTTGGAATTGATGCTTTTGCAAATAGATTGAATATGCTCCTGTCAGGGTCCATTCCCATAGGGAAGGTGTGCCCCTTCTCCTTTCTGAAGGCGTCAATTTTCTCGTATGTATCCTCCCTTGAAATTGGCAGAAATACAAAATCTTTACCCTTGAATTTGTCAATTATCTCCTTTTGCACAACCGCTAACTCCTGAACGCAATATGGACACCACACTGCCCAAAAATTAATCAAAACCACCTTACCCCTCAGATCTTTCATGTTAATCTCTTTTCCGTCAAACATCTTAACCTTAAAATCAGGAGCATCATCACCAACCTTAACGTTACTACCATCATCTGTCTGTGCGCTTATTCCTGTTAGCAAAAGCAACATAATTGCGCTGAATAAAATTTTCTTCATACTATTTGGTCTATTATTTTTAACAAAAATATCAATAAAAACCGTTTTACAATATAACTGTAACTGGTATTGGGTCAACCATTGAATTTATCATATAAAACGATTCACACTCAAAAATGTTCTCAATCCTAAGCTCTCTTTCAGAAATTAATCCTTTTGAAAGCAGAAATTCTCTTTTTGTTCCCTTAAGCAAAAAAGTTGTTGGGGTGTACAAATTATTGTCATTCTTAAGTTTGAATAAGATATTGCCATAAGAGGTATCTGTTGCATAACCATTTTTTACGATAAGGATATCGTCACATGCTCCCCTTAATGCCCTAAGGGACTCTATTCGTGACCTGTTTTCATATTTGTACCCGTATTCAATATCATTGCACTCAACCACTTTAAGAGTATTTAAAGTTTGTGGAGAATATGGAGTTAGTGTGTGTTTAAGAACTCTGTTTGAATAGACTATCCTGAATTTGAAAATTCCTTTTTGAAGAGCGTATTCTTTGTGAGAGTGCTCTTTATGATCGTACTGTTCAAGAAGCTGTTCAAATGGAATTTCATAAATAATCCCGTAATGACGCAATATTGTTTCAGATGATCTTTTTATGTGCAGATCAAGATTATTTATCTTACCATTTTCAACTTTAATCGTTTCAAAAAAAGCTACTCCATTCATCGTCGAATTATTTTAAATCTTTCTCTAATCAATTTTCCCGTTTTTTGCGATTGCTATTTGGCAGGTAAATAGACCTTTTTAAGAACCTCGTCATATTCGTTCTCCCAATTACTGTTTACCGTTATACCTCCTCCGCTGCGGTAGTAGAGCTTCCCCTCAGGTCCCTTTTCTATGAATCTTATAAGAACTGCAGAATCAAGAGTTTCACCGTCAAAGTATCCGAATATACCGGTGTAGAAACCCCTCGATCTCCCCTCTGCCTTTGAAATTAGTCTGAGAGTGGACGGTTTTGGAGCTCCGGAAACAGAGCCTGCCGGCAATAATGAGAAAATTACATCTCCCAGCCTCTCTTTCGATTCACTTATGAATTCGTCTTTAATTTCACCCCTGATGTCTGAGCTTACCTGAATTATCTCCCCTCTGTCGGTTAAAATTCTGTCAGTATATCTGAACCTCTCTACCCAAACCCTTTTAGAGACTGCTCCTATGTCGTTCCTCAGGAGATCGGTTATAGTATTGTGCTCACAAATCTCCTTATAGTCTGTCATTATCTTATCTACAGCTCCGGGAATCGTGGCGTCTATTGTCCCCTTCATTGGGCAGGTTGTAATGATCCCTTTCTCAATCCTCACAAACCTCTCCGGGCTAAAGCATACAAAATTATCCGGTATGCATAGGGCGTATGGGGAGGTAGTTTTCGCAATTATCTGTTCAAAAGAGAGCGGAGTTGTTATTTCGGTTAAAGTGGTAAGGTTAATGAGATATGTGTCACCCCGCATCAGTCCTGTCATTACAATATCGTAAGATTTTTTGTATTCGCTCTTGTCGGGAGGAGTTATAATTTTCAGGAGTTCCTGGTTGGTATTATTTGACTTATCAGATTGGTCATTGTTAATGCCCTGTTGAGAACTTGTGTAATTTTCAACCTCTCCTACCCTGAAAAGCAAACTTTTACTTTCAAGTGGTTTAAGCTCAAATATCCCCTTTTCAAGTTCAAAATCAATGGCAAACAGAAACGGAACCTTTTCTGATCCGTATCTGTTCATCAACTCCCTTACTTCGCCGGCTTTAATCATATCGCTAAAGTACATTTTTTATGCAAATATTGACCAAATAACTACTTTTACCTTATCAATCTTAGACCAAAACATATTAATCTCAGACCAAAGTGAAAAGAATTCTGCTGATAGATAACTACGACTCGTTTGTTTATAATGTTGTACACCTGGTAAAGAGCGCAACAGGCCTTGATGTGGATATCTGTCTCAATGATAAAATCCCATTTGACACAATGGGCGAGTATAGCCATGTTATTCTCTCGCCTGGGCCGGGAGTGCCATCTGAGGCAGGGGATTTGATGAAAATTATAGACTTGTGCAAAGAGAGCCACTCAGTTCTTGGTATTTGTCTGGGACATCAGGCAATAGCGCAATACTTTGGAGCAGAGCTGATTAATCTTGCTCATCCATTGCACGGACACCGTTCAAAACTCACAATTGCAAAAGAGGGTGACCCTCTCCTCTCCGGCAGCTTTTGCTCCGGCAATGAAAATCCCGAAGTTGGCCTCTATCATTCATGGGCGGTCAGCCCACGTAATTTTCCCGATGAACTGACAATAGGGTCTGTAAATGAAGATGGAATAATTATGTCTCTCTATCACAAGCGCCTTCCGTTGTTCGGAGTGCAGTTTCATCCTGAATCGGTTATTGCCAAAAATGGGGAGTATATTATTAAATGCTGGTTAAATCAGGTTGTTTTGCGATAGCTTACAACTGCCCAGGTATTAAACAGCACTGCAAACCCACATAGAATAATCACAGGCCTTGCAAGGTAATAGAGATTCCCTCCCTTAAGAAATACCATTCTCATAATCTCAATAAAGTACCTCATGGGATTAATTGCTGTGATTGCTTTGGCCCATAAAGGCATGCTGTCTATAGGAGTAAAGAGACCACTCATTAGTATCATAATGAGAAGAAAGAAGAACATTACAAACATTGCCTGTTGCATGGTTGATGAGTAGTTGGAGATAAGCAGCCCAAAACCCGAAACCACAATCAGAAAGAGAGATGAGAGCAGGTAGAACATTGCAAGACTGCCAACGGGCACGATACCATATAAGAGTTTTGAGAGTACAAGAGTTATTGTAAGAATAATAAACCCGATTATCCAGTATGGTATCAGCTTGGCTGCAATAAAAAGGAATTTGCCAACCGGAGTAACATTCATCTGCTCAATAGTTCCCGCCTCTTTCTCTGCGACAATATTAAGAGCGGGTAAAAACCCTCCGATTATTGTAATTAACATCACTATAAGTGCAGGTACCATAAAAACCTTATAGTCCATAGATGGGTTAAACCTGCTTCTGGAGATAATCTCAACTACGGGCATAGCTCGCGGAGTTTGTGCGACCTGCCTGGAGTAGTCATGAACAACAGTTGCCAGATAAGAGGCAGCAACACTTCCTCTCATCCCGTCAACAGAATTGGAGGCAATATAAACAGCAGTTTTGCCCGTTTTGACAATATCCTTTTCAAAAGAGGCAGGAATATCAAGAATTATATCTGATTTTGACTTTTCTACACTTTGAAGAGCCTCTTCATAAGATTGCACCACCTCTACCGAGCTGAAATAATCCGATGCCTCTACTTTTCTGTAGAGCTCTCTCGAAAGTGATGAGTTTGCGCCATCAACAACCGAAACTCTTATGTTCTTTATATCAAGATTTGCCGCATGAGGCATAAGTATCATCATAATTATCGGATAGACAATTATTAGTTTTGGCAGAAATTTATTTCGGATAATCTGCTTGAACTCCTTCTCAACTAAATATTTAAACATAGCTCTGTCTATTCTAATCTTTGTTTAAAACTCCTTATACTTAGTACAGTAAATGCCGCTGCCATAGATGTCATTATAAATAGCTCTTTTAGAACCGAGGTGACCGGCAAGCCTTGAATCATAAGCTTTCTTACTGCTTCGATAAACCACTTGGCAGGTATAAACTGTGCAACAACCTGAAGTAAATAAGGCATATTTGAAACGGGATATATCATTCCCGAAAGCAGCATCACCGGCATCATAAATACAAGTCCCGATATTAACATTGCAGCTACCTGGGTGCTTGCAAATGAAGAGATAAGAAGTCCTGTCGATAGTGATACAAAAATGAAGATAAATGATGCAAGAACGAGCCAGTAAATGCTTCCTGTAATTGGAACCCCAAGTACAAAAACCGAGAGGAGTAATATAGTTGCCAGATTAATTACCGAAAGTATAAAATATGGAACCGTTTTGGCCAGGATGACAATTACAGGCCGTACAGGCGATGCAAGCAGCACTTCCATAGTTCCTATCTCTTTTTCTCTAACAATGGAAACAGAGGTCATCATAGCGCAAATAAGCATAAGGATCAGCCCCATTACTCCGGGCACAAAATTGTAGGCACTCTTCATTTGTGGATTATACAAAAGCTCAACGACAGGTTCAATAAAAGTGGGCTTTTCAGCAGAGAGTGGAGTAAATCCTGATAGTCTTAAAATATGTTCATTTGACGAGGCAATAATTGAGTTTGCATATCTTAAAACACCTGATGCGGTGTTTGGGTCAGAGCCATCCACAACAAGGGATATCTGAGATTTCCCGTCACGAACAAGATTCTCTCTGAAATTATTGTCATACACAACCACAAGAGAGACTTGCGATGATTTAATCAGATAATCTGCCTCCTCTTCTGTTGAGATGTCTCTTGCGAAGATAAAATATTCGCTTTGTGATATCCGTTCAGTAATAAATGTTGTGACAGCATCTTTTGAGTGGTCGAGAACTGCAAATTTTACATCTTTGATCTCATTTGATAGTGCAAAACCAAAGAGAATAATTTGAACAACAGGCATCAGGAGCAGAATCATAACTGTACGAGTGTCACGAAAAATGTGCATGAACTCTTTTTTGACAAATACCCAAAATTGTTTCATAGCACTCCTCCCGCAAGTTTATGAAATACCTCTTCTACTGTTGTACATCCGAATTTTTGTTTCAGATTTTCGGGTGAATCCAGAGCTGCTATCTTTCCCTCTGACATTATTGATACTCTGTCGCAATACTCTGCCTCATCCATATAGTGTGTTGTCACGAAAACTGTTATTCCGCTTTCTGCTGCTGCGTATATAAGCTCCCAGAACTGTCTTCTGGCGGCCGGATCAACTCCCCCTGTGGGCTCATCCAGAAAAACAATGGAGGGTTTGTGTAAAATTGCTACCGAAAAGGCCAGTTTTTGCTTCCACCCTGCAGGAAGCGATTGAACCAGCGTCTCTCTTTCGTCATAAAATCCCAGGTTTTTGAGCATCTCATCGGTTCTGGAGGCTATTTCATTATCCTTTAGACCGTATATTCCTCCAAAAAGACGAAAATTTTCCCAGACTTTCAGGTCCTGATAAAGTGAGAACCTCTGGCTCATATAGCCGATACTCTTTTTTACCTTTTCGCTATTTTTTGAGATATCGTACCCCGCAACCATTCCCATACCTGATGTTGGTTTTAAAAGCCCGCACAACATTTTCATTGCAGTAGTTTTACCGGCTCCGTTTGCTCCAAGAAAACCAAAGATTTCGCCCCTCTTAACATCAAAAGAGATATTATCTACCGCGGTAAAGTCTCCGAATTTTTTGGTGAGATTTTCCGTTATTATTGCGTGTGTGGTCTCTTTCATCTTGCTAATCAATTTCTTCTTAATTTGCCGATAACTCCATGTAGCAGTCCTCTACAGATGGTTTAATGCTCTTGACTAACGTATCATTAAGCCCTCTTGCCGTAAGCTCCTGGCTTATCTTTTCAACTGCATCTCCGCCAAAGTCGGGGGAGATGGCAGCATGATGCTCATGTCCAAAGGAGTAGGCGCTTTTTACAACCTTAATGTCTCGGAGTACCTTAAGAATTGAGTGCATATCGTCCCCTTTTACTGCCAGAAGCCTGTTATTGTATGAGGCAACCATCCCTGCAGGGGAGTTAACACCAAGCAAAATGCCATTTTTCATAAGGGCAATTCTGTCACATAACAGTGCTTCGTCCATATATGCTGTAGAGACAATGATTGTTATTCCAATAGCTTTAAGTCTGTCTAGCATCTGCCAGAACTCTCTTCGTGAAACAGGGTCAACTCCTGTGGTGGGTTCGTCAAGAAAGAGAACGGAAGGTTTATGGATAAGTGCACAGCTAAGGGCCAGCTTTTGCTTCATTCCGCCTGACAGAGCTGAGGCCTTTCTGTTCCTGAAGGGTTCGAGTTGGTGGAAAATATCCTTTATCAGATAGTAATTATCTTTAGGGTTGACCTTAAATATTGATGCGAAAAAGTTGAGATTCTCTTCAACAGAGAGGTCTCCGTAAAGAGAGAACCTCCCTGGCATATATCCGATTATTTTTCTGATTTTTCTGAAATCACCTTTTACATCGTAACCATCAACAAATGCGCTTCCGGATGTTTGAACAAGGAGAGTTGTCAGAATTCTGAACAAAGTAGTTTTACCGGCTCCATCCGGGCCGATTACTCCAAACATCTCTCCTCTCTCTGTCTCAAAACTGATATTTTGCAAGGCAGTTACCTGGCCAAATGTTTTAGATATATTCTCCGCAACAACCGGTTTATGTTCTGAACTCAATTTAATTTCCTCCCCTTAATTTCACGTCTCCGTACATTCCTATTTTTAGATAGCCGTCGTTCTTTACCGCAATCTTGACGGCATAAACAAGATTTGATCTCTCCTCTTTAGTCTGTATGCTTTTTGGAGTAAACTCTGCCTCACCGGATACCCATTCGACAACCCCCTCATAGCTTTTTATAGTTTGGTTGTCAAATCCTGTAACAATCTCTACTGTATCTCCAACTTTAATTATAGAGAGCTGTTTTGCGCCAATGTATGCCCTTAGGGTCATACTCTCTAGGTCGGCCATTTTAAATAGAGGCTTTCCCGGCATTGATATCTCTCCCTTTGATGCATACTTAACCAGAATATTACCGTCAGACGGTGATTTTATGAGACTCTTTGACAACATATCTTCAGTTTGGGCAATTTGAATTTTAAGGGATTCAACCTCTCTGTCTGCTGCTGAATTGCCCTTTTCCAGGGTTGATAACTGTGCCTCTCGCTGTTTTTTCAAAGTTAATATCTGCGAGTCCAGATCATCAACCGTTTTTGCATTCCCTGCATTTGACAGAAGCAGACGTTGCGCCCTCTCCCTTTCAGATGTCAGGTGATCTATCTGTTGGTTTAATGCAGATATTTGCTTTGAGACATCTACTTTTCTGGCTTTTATAGATTCTATTGCTGCCAAAAGCCTCTGTTTTTGAAGATAGAGCTGTACTGTATCAATTAGTGCAATGCTCTCTCCGGCTTTAACTATTGAGCCCTCTTGTGCCCACATTTGTACAATCTTTCCGGAAAGCTCAGAAGATATTACAATTTCATCTGCTTCAAATCTTCCTGAAGCCTCTGTATCTCCTTTGTCTCCTTTACAAGATGCGGTTAAAAGAATAACCATGGGTAGTATAAATTTCAGTTTCATGATATGTTTGTCCTTTATTGATTAAGGGTATGTTTTAATGTGTAGATCGCCGAAATAAGCTCAATATTGTGACGGCATTTGTTGCCTCTTGCCATGTCAAGCCGGTTTAATTCTCTTAAGTAATCGGTAACTGAAATAATGCCATTTTCAAGTTTCACTTCAGCAGCTTTTACCAACTGTTCTCTTAGTGCAATCACCTCATTGTCTGATTCTAATAGTTTTTCGATTTTATTAATGGCAGAACGTTGTGATGCAGATTTCAGGGAAAGATTCAGGAGGAATGTCTCTCTGTGTATATTAACATTCATCATCTCTCTGTCGAGTATTCTAAGCTCATTTCCTTTAGAATATAGGGAGCCCAGGTTAAATGTCAGCTTTATTCCGGTAACAAAAAATGGAGAGAATTCATCCTTGAGCATATTCAGTCCCGGTTTTCCGTATCCTGCTTGCAGAAACGCTCCAAGTTTTGGCCTTCTTTGCGATATTGTCTGCTCTCTCTTTATCTGCAAAAAATCGCTCCTTGATTCAAAAATTTTAAGTTCAGGTCTTAAAATCTCTACTCCAGGTATAGCCGCCGAAGGTTCTCGGAACTCTGAATCGGAATTAATACCGGAGCCGGTTATCAGAGACAACATGGTTGTCAGGGACTCTTTGCCCGAGATTAACTCTGTCTCACGTTGTTTTAGGGTAATAAGCTCTGCCTTGATTGCATCGGTGTCCGATTTGTTAGCCATTCCCTCTGATACAAGGGCCTCTGTTCTTGATAAAATCTTTAAAAGATCATCTCGGATAAGCTTTAAATCTTGCAAATACCTTTCGTTTAACAGAATTCCAAAATAGAGTTCATTAACCATCTCTCTCACTGAATATAGCTCACTCTCCAATTCATTTTTTCCAATTTCGGCCTCTTTAATAACTTGTCTCTTTGCTGCTCCTGTAACTCCTCCATCCCAAATCAGCTGCTCTACATTTAAGTTGGCTGAGTACTGATCTTTACTCAATGGGTTTATTGTCATCCCGGGAATAGTAATGGGAATTGATGTAACATCAGATTGATACGAGGCCTTAAGATTTACACCTCCCTGAGGAAGGTATAGTGTGTTTATATTCTTTAATTTCAGTTCTTTAATTGCATCTATTAAAGAGAATTTTTTTATAGAAGGATAATTTTCTGCCGCCATTGCCTGGCACTCCTCAATTGTCAATATTTTCTGACTCTCCCTTATTTGCCCTGCTAATGGATAAATTGTCAGAATTGTTACTAGAGTTATTAATCCAAAAATCTTTTTCATACACAATTACTGTTTCTGAGGTTCGAGAGAGATACCTCTCCATACTGTTAAAAATATTTCGTCACCTCTTTGTTTTACAAAATTAATATATTCATCCCAGGTGAAGCCCTTTACATAGCTTATAAGTGGTTGTGAAACAAACATAAAAAGGTTCAGAGAGAGAATATTCAACAAAAGATCAAATGCCGAAATCTCTCGTACTCTTTTAGCCATTATCTCTTTTTGAAGTTCAGAATTGAGGCCAATCAACATACTTTTCACTGCGCTCTCAATGTTTTCTGCAATAGACCTGAATCTATGCGGGTTAAGAGTCATTTCGCTGATTATCAAAAATGGCAGCTTTGGATTTTCCGAAATAATCTTTAAATGGTTGTGTACAATTCCTCTGATTATCTCTTTAAACGATAGGTTGTCCTCCTGCCTGAACGAAACTGATGTCATAAAAGCAAAGAATTTCTTTTCAAACAGTCTTTCAAAGAGCCTGTCCTTTGTTCTGAAATAGTAGTGTATCAGTGCCTGATTGCATCCGACTCTTTTGGCTATTTCAGTTGTTGTAGTTAGGGCAAAACCTCTCTCAAGAAAAACATTTTCAGCAATATCCAAAATTAACTGTTCAAAGTTTTCGCTTCTTACAGGGTGCTCTTTTTTAACCGGCATATTTAATTGTTTTATTTAATAGCTTTATTAATTAATGCAAATTAATAACATTTTTAATTGAAATGCAAAAAATAATTCGTACCTTATAATATTATGCATTTGTTTAACTTTGTTTTTTTAAAATGAGATATAGATTTATATTACTATTTACAATTATTCCTTTGGCTTTTTCATGCGTAAAGATGCCTAAGAATAATTATGTGCCTGACTTTGAGGTGCTGGAGGATTTTGATTGGAAGACCATAGAGTATCGTCCAATGACATTAACACAAACATCTATTGTACTTAATGAAGCCGGTGACACTGTGGGAATGTCTCTGCCTGCAGGAAATTATAATTTTATTGTAGGCAAAACCACAACATTGACTGCAATACCCGATACTTCCGCCACAAGCGTCAATGAGGTCGCCACAAAAGCTCCCAATGATAAATATAAGGAGGTGATATATTTCCCAGCAAAAGGAAGTTATGCGACAGTAATGTTCGAAGACCTCTTCCCTGCAAAGGGAGATATGGATATGAACGATATAGTTTTTGGCATTAACATTGAGTTTAATATGGACAAAGATCTTCGTTTGAGGGCTATTAGAATAAATATTCAACCAAGAGCCATAGGCAGCTCTTATTCTGCAATTGCTCTGGCGGCTTCTCTTTCGGGAGGCTTATATGACAAATATGTAGACAAAATCTACTATTCAAGTGCTCCTTCTTTAGGTGGCTTTTTCAATGTAACCAGTTCGGGAAGTAGCTATTCCGCTGAAATTGGTAATATATTTGATGTAATTCCATTGACCGGAAATTTCAGAGGGCATTTTGCCAATAGTCCTGAGCTATTTCATAATGTAAGAAATGTTGACCCGGTAATTGGAACCAGCAACTTTTGGGTTTATATTGACATCCTTCCAAGCAGAATTTTTCATATCTCAAATCTGACTTTTCTTGATCCTCCGGGTCTTGGTTATGTTAACCTTGACATTTTTGCTCTATTCGGAGACAGAGGTAAAGAGATCCATTTTAAGGGTACTAGGCCTACTGCATTTTTTTACTATCCATATTTTGTTGCCACCTGGCCAAAATCTGATTTCTCTTCACCGGACAATTGGGTATGGGCAATTTTGAGTGATCAGTCAATCAGGCACCCACAGGAGTTCGCAAAAATTTATCACGCATACCCTAGTTTTACCAGCTGGACCTCAGGGGGTGGTTCGGGTTGGAGTTCGCCCGCTGTAACCGAATTTCTCTACACCAAAAAAACATTCTGACAATCCCATTTTTTAGAAGAGAAATGCACTTTGAAAACATAAGTGATAAGTAAAATTATTTTACTTATCACTCCAACTGAGTTTATTTGTTACGGTTTTATTACGTTTTATCTTAAGTTTTCTACTCGTCTTAAGTAAGTGCATATGTCTGCAATACTGTTATTTGACAAACAAAACACCAACCTCTATTCCATTTATTTTATTTGGTAAGTCATAAATTAATCATTCGACATTATGATGGTATGGTAGTTGACATTCTTAACTGCACTATGCAGAAAAATACAAAAACAAAGACCAAATATCTAATACTCTCTCTATTGGTAATTATTTTATCATCCTGTGTTAAGATGCCAAAAAGAGAAGAACCCCTTTTGCCTCCTTCACCGGTGGGTTCAATCCCCTATAATTTTGACTGGAAGACCGTTAAGACAATCAACATAACAGTTAATGTTACCTCTTCAGGAGATGCGTTCAACTCTTCTCATCATATTATTAAAATTTATAATTCCCCATTGCTTAATACCGGCTCTTTGATTGCCACGGGTGCAGCAAAACCGGGCGCACCATATTTAGTAAATATTTCAATATCAACGCCAACTGAATATTTGTATATTCACGAAACAAAGCCTAACGGACTCACCTCTGTTACTCAGGTTCAGGTAAACTCTGCCTCAATTAATACGACATTGACAAAAAGTTCGCAAGAGTCAAGAGACAATGATATGCCTTTTGCTTCAAATGCATCCTCTGCTTTTACCTTTTCAGATATAACAATACCTACACAATTTGATGTAATAGTTAACAACAACTCAACGCTCAATATTGTAGGATTCAATACTGGTCAAACCTCGGCATACGGCAATCTTTATAAATCATATCTTATACCGGCCGGTTTCACAAGAACTGCCAATATCGGATTTGGGAACTATCTTCAGCACGCAGTGCTTTACGTTCAAGGTTCTCTCAACATCAATTCGCAAGCTGATCTAAACAAGATGTCTATCGTGATACTTTCCGGTGGTTCTGTCACAGTAAAGGGTCTCACTACTGGAGTTATTGAGGCTGCTTTTCCTGTCATTTACATTCAGAGTGGTGCTTCGTTTACTTCGTCTGAAATTGTTAATATTTCAAATGCAACATTAGTAAATAAAGGCTCTATCACAACAAGCAAAAAGATTGACATTAATAACAGGTCAAATTATTACAACGAAGGCTCATTACAGATAACCGGCAGCAATAACGAACTTCACATTACCAACTTTGGAGCAATGTTTAATTCAGGCCCTGTAAATGTTCCAAAAATTTCAGTAACAACAAACGGAACCTTTAACAATGCCCCAAAAGCTGTAGTGACGGCCGTGGAGTGGTACCAAACAAACGCTTCTGTTTTGAATAACCATGGCGAGGTTGCTGCGACAACTAAATTCAGCAACTCGGGCGGAGGTACTGTAAATAACTTTTGCCTTATAACAGCCAATGTTACCGATTTTCAGCAGATGACAGCAAATCTTGAACCCGGGTCACTTTGGAACAGTCAGACTTTTGCCGTAAATAACAGCACCATAAATATGGTTGGAGGCAGTATGTTTCTTACCGCCAGGATTACAGATATTTATGGGTTCAACGTAACCTCATCTTCAGCATCATTCTCTCTGTTTAAAAGCACAGGAAGTGTTCCTGCATTTACCTGGGCAGCAACAAGTTTTCGCGGTAATATTGAATTTGTATATACTGGACTTACGGCAGCCAATCGCTCATCATATGAATCCTCTTTATCAAATGGTGCAATTCTTGGAAACGTACAGACAAAAAACATAAAGGGAACATCCTGCAACGGGTCTCTGGGTCAAATTGAAGAGGATAACGACCCTGGAACTACACCGACATTCGCAAGCTATTTTCCATCACAGAGTGGTTGGGCAACCTATGCGTTTGAAGATCAATGGCCTTTAAAGGGCGACTATGACTTGAACGACCTTGTTGTACGTTTCAGACTAACAACATTACACAACAGTTCAAACCAGGTTGTTGAGTTATTGTTTGACTACAGCGTTCTTGCAGTTGGTGCCACCAAGAGCATATCTGCTGCATTTCAGCTGGACAATATTTTAGCTTCGGCTGTTAGCTCAGTTACCGGGCAGATTGCCGGAGGGAGCACTCCTTTCGGAATCTCACCTAATGGAACTGAACCCGGGGCATCAAAGGCAATAATCCCTGTGTTCAATAACGCCAAAAACATTGTGCCTTTTAGTGGTTACTTAAATACAGTTAAAGGTGAATATACGCCTACTCCTTACAATCAGGTAAGAGTTATATTCTCTGCCCCTGTAAATCAATCTTTAATCTCAATGTCATCATTTAACTTCTTTATCTCTGTTGATAGCAGAGGTCTTGAAATACACCTTCCCGGTTATTCTGCAACTCAAAAATTCAACAGCTCTTTAGGCGGAAGCAATCTTCACCCATCTGACATGTTCAAATATAGTGACGGTATGATGTGGGCACTTATGTTTCCTGCCGACTTCAGTTATTCGGCAGAAGGCAACTCAATAGCAAGAGCATATAAGCATTTTGCTGCATGGGCTGTTTCCGGTGGAGTTGAATATCCTGACTGGTATATGGACAAAACGGGATACCGAGATAATGAGTTGATATACTAACCGTTTTTTAGAATATCACTTACAGATTTTTTTATAGCCTCGGAGGCATTTGACCAGGTATAGAAGCTTTTCATATTATCCAGCTCTGCACTATTTGGAGTCCAGCCTGAATCAATTTCCTTTATAACATTAGCAAATGACCCCTTTTCAGAATTGTAGAAAAGGCAGGTTCCAGGGAAAGCATGCTGTCTGAAAAACGGAAGATCGGTGGCGATTACGGGTTTTTTAAAAGTTACAGAGAGGAAGAAGGCCCCCGATGTTGTGATTCTTTTATAGGGCAGAGCAAAAAAATCTGAAATAGAGATAAGGTCGGCCATTTCACTGTTACTTCTGTAGCCTTCTACACATTTAATGTTCTCTTTATTAAAAGTTTTGGCACCGCCTTTACCCATTAAAATCATGTAAATGTGTGGCGGAGCCTCTTTTATAAATAGATCAATAAATTCGGCATCTCCCTTGTAATCGCGCATATTTGCATGAAGGAATATCACCTTTGATTGCTCAGGAATACCAAGAGATTCTCTGGTAAAAGTGCCTTCGGGTGTGTAGATATCTTCGTAATGACCATGAATGGCATTTACCTCCCGTTTACCTCTCATTCCAAATAAATCATACCTCTCTTGTGAAGCATTGAGAGAATGGTTAATAATCAGATGAAAACTGTTCATGATAAACACTCTTGAGCACCTTTCAATTCTCTTAAAAACAACATTGTGTGGCAATGTATTGTGAGCAGACCACAACAATTTATATCCCAGCCTTTTAGCAAACTTCACCTTTAGGACAAATTTCAAAAATTTTAACCATGATTTGATTTGACTTGAAGAGTCCCAAAAATAGGATGGCCAGTGAAACAGTAAAACTATGCCGTCTGCTCTGTTCTTCCAGAGATTTTTGAATGTAAATTCAATCTGGCGGCTAACAAAATCTTTATCAACTAACGATTTATGAAACAAATCTATAGAGGGATTCCCCTCAACACCCGGTGGGTAGGCTGAAAAATAAATATTTTTATTTTGATTAGTTTGCAAAGATTTCAGGCATTATTTATTAATCAAAAATAAGAAAATATAGCTCTTTAAAAAAATGAATGATTAAATTTGAGGTGGAATTGTCTGAAAAATAAATTAATGTCCCTTAAAATTGCATATTGTATACCCTCTCTCTATAGCGTAAGTGGTATGGAGAAGACTCTTACTATAAAGGCAAACTACTTTGCCGAGGTATTCAATTACAAGATTACTATTATACTGACAGATGGAAAAGGGAGAGAACCTGCATTTTTTCTCTCTCCAAAAATTGAGGTAATAAACCTTAATCTTAATTATGACAAAATATGGAGTTATCCCTTTTATGTCAAGATATTTGCTTACGCTTTCAAACAAATATTATTCAGGAGGAGGCTTTCTGCCGCATTAAAACAAATCAAACCCCAGATTACAGTCTCTATGCTCCGCAGAGATATTAACTTTATTACAAAAATTAAAGACGGGAGCATTAAAATAGGCGAAATTCACTTCAGCAAAAGCAAATATCGGGATCTGGACTCTGCAGAAAAGAAATTTTCAATTAAAGGTATGTTTGCAAGGCTGTGGATGAGGCAACTTATTGTCAATCTGAAAAGATTACAAACATTTGTGGTGCTTAGCTATGAGGATAAGGAAAAATGGTTTGAACTTAACAATGTTGCAGTTATATACAATCCAATCATCCACATCCCCCCCGTTCAGTCTGATTGCTCATCCAGGAACGTAATTGCAGCAGGCCGGTTTGTTAGACAAAAGGGATACGATATGCTGCTTGAGAGTTGGGCAATTGTTGCGTCAAAACACCTTGATTGGACACTTTCAATTTACGGTAGCGGTGATAAAGGCAGCTTTCAGGAAATAATTGATAGACTTAGTATTGACCAAAACTGCAAACTTTACGATGCCGTTCTAAACCTTAACGAAAAATTTGCAGAGAGCTCTATTTTTGCCTTCAGCTCAAGATATGAGGGGTTTGGAATGGTAATTACCGAGGCTATGGCTTGCGGTATCCCACCCGTTGCTTTTGCTTGCCAATGCGGGCCAAGAGATATAATTACTCATGGTAAAGACGGACTTCTAGTTGAGCCCGAAAATATTCAAGAATTGGCAGAAAAAATATGCACTCTTATCGAAGATGACCAACTCAGAAAAAGTATGGGGCTTCAGGCAAGGGCACGTGCAGAGAGGTTTACTCTTGAAAGAGTTGCTAAAGAATGGGATGCTCTTTTTAAAGATGCGTTAAAACACTCTTAGTTTCTCTTTGATTTTTCCCAGGTTCCGTCTCCCCTTTTTCTGTTTGTCAAATAAACTATGCCTCCTAAAACATTCAGGTTCATGAAAAGAAAATAGTACGGTATGTACAGGATTTTATTTTTAATTTTTCTGTCTGCCATTATCTTACCAATAACAGCTCCCGTATAAAACAAAATCTGCAAAATCAAAAACAGAGTATAAATATTGCTCCCTCCCAACAGAACTATTGACAAATTAATTGGAAGAAGGGCAAATAAAAGAAAAGGGGTGATTGTCCATCTTAGAACTCTGTGTGATATATACTGAAAAGTAAAAATATGGTACTTGAATATATTTAAAAGAGGAGCAAGTCTTAAAACAGACTGAATACCTCCTGCAGAGATTCTTACCTTTCTTTTCTCCTCCTCCTTCATGTTTGCAGAGCCACTCTCTGTAGCATAAGCCTCTTTACAGTAATAGATTTTATACCCTCTCTCAGCAATTTTCATTGACAATATAAAGTCATCAAGAAGAGTGTCCGGCGGAACCGGTTCAAATAACTCAGTTCTGATAGCAAAAAGCTCTCCTGCTGCACCTACGGCAGAGTATAGCCTGGAGTCAAGCGATTTGAGCATCGATTCATACTTCCAGTAGATACCCTCTCCGGCTGATGAGGCGCCATCTCTCTCGCCTGACTGAACCCTTTTTTCTCCGGCAACACAACCTACGCCAGGGTCTGAAAATGCGTTTACAATTTCACGTACAGACTCTTTGTTAAGCATTGTATTGGCATCGGTAAAAATTACAATTGAAGCATCTAATAGAGGTACAGCCCTGTTTATTGCGGCACTTTTACCCGATCTTTTACTTTCATACAAAACAGTAACATCACTGTACTTTGAAAGAAGATTGTTGGTATTGTCATTTGATCCGTCGGTTACCCATACGATTTTTAATTTTTCACGGGGATAGTCTATTTCAAAAGTGTTTGTCATCTTTGAGTCAACAATCTCCTCTTCGTTATATGCTGCAATCAGCAGCGTAACCTCAGGATCGGTCATTGCTTGAGCAATCTTAATCTTTCTACTTAAAAACTCTTTAGTCTTTACTAAAACAATTAATACAATACCATATCCTGCGTAGGTATAAAACACTATCGCAAGTGCAATCCAGAATATTGTAGTCAAAGTAATCATTTCTTATCAAATAAATTATCTATTACAATTTGCATTTGCTTCTCCCAAGAAAGGGTGTTTTCAATGGAAGCTCTTATTGCTTGCGGAGGCGTTTTAAGGTTTTTTTTGAAGTCGAGTATGCCCTGAATGTTAATAGGACTTTCATCTGCAGGAGCTTTTAGAACATATGGCATCAGATCAAAATCATCGTCAGTTTCTGAGTAAATAAACGGAATACCTCTTGCGGCATACTCTCTGTTTTTAAGTGTTTTAATCTTTGTGATTCCGGATCTGTGTCTTGCCAGACTTGCCACTCCAAAATCTGATTGGCTTAAAAGAGTATCCAGCTCCTCGCCATGCCTGTATCCGAGAAAAGCAACATGCTTATCAAGACCAAGTTCATTTACAAGGGCTTTAAGTGCGTTAACATCTTTAGGTTCTCCATCTCCAATGATGTTGAAAATTATCTTTTGTTTACCTCCGTCTTTGTAATAATTATACAGCCCTCGTATCAATCTGTCAAATCCGTGCCAGTGGTGAATTTCAGCAACGCCGGTAAGGATAAACTCTGCTGTTGGTTTTTTCTCCTTAATAAGTTTTATACTATTAAAATCTATTCCGTTTGAGATATTAATGCTCTTTATGCCATGTATGTAAGGAATGTCGGTGAAGGTTACTGCTCTGTTGACATATCTTTTTAACTCTCCTCTGAATATTCTGTTAAGAAGAAAAATTGGTCTGTATTTTATTGGGGCGCCGCTTATCTCCCTATCATAGGGATATGTTGGAAATTCCATTGCAATTCTCACTCCTGCTTTTTTGAGCCTTTTCAACATTTTAAGCAAAGACGGGTTTGTATTGTAAAAACTTCTTATGTAGATAAAATCAAAATTATTCTCTAAAACATAATCCGTCAAAGCATTAAAGTTAAGCCATTTGAGAAATTTTGCCGCAATACCGTTTCCAAAATCCTCTATCACCTTTCCTTCACACACTCTTCGCTGAAACCCATTCTCATCAATGTCGGTATAACACAATTCAGTATCAACGCCGCATTTACGCAAAGCATCAATTTGATATAAAATCTTTTTGCTGATACCGCTATGGGGAGCAAAATCATAAAAGTGTAAAAAAAGTGCTTTCATTTCTTATCAATAAGATTTGATGGCTGGTCATCAAGTTTCCCTTTTGTTTTAACAAAATACTTCCTAATACCTTGAACCGCCTGTATCAGTCTCACGAAAAGGGCTTTTGAAATTGAGCCATCCATTTTCAATGTAGCAGTAGATGTTATAACTCTGGCTCTCTTGCTTTTCACAAATTTTACCTTTCCGTAATTTTTGAGTTCATAGGCCATTGCTCCGTCTTCTCCTCTTCTGATATTTGTTCTGTATCCGATTTTTTTTGCTGGTTCGGCCAGGTGGGCAAATGTTAATCCCCTTACTGCTCTCTCGGGACTGTTAACAGACAACATTGATAGATGAAGATTCCTGAGAAACTCATAGCCGGCCATCTTATATCTTGGGTACTTTTTATCGGGAATAAAGCTCCAGGTTGCAAAAATGGCTGCTGTACCAGGTTTCTCTAACTCTTCTATCATAGTTTGGGCATAAGTTTCAGGATATAAGGTGTCAGCATCAACACAAAGTATGTATTTGCCTTTCGCCTCTATCAAGCCTCGGTTTCTGGCATGCCCCGGACTCTTTTTCTCTTCGTTGTAATACCTCACTCCGGCTCTTTCATAAATTTCAGCCGTTCTGTCAACGGAGTTGTTGTTTACACCGATAATCTCAATCGGATAGCTGCATTTGATCCTGCTCAGTGACCATAAGCAGCCTAGAAGACGCTGTTCTTCGTTGTATGCAATGACAATTATTGACGCAACAGGGTGTTCGTTTTGCAATTTTGAGATATTGTCTCTAATCTCAAGAAAAATCTCATTCGGCGCTTCGTCCGGTGATTTTTCGAAAACTGACAGATAACACTTATACCAACACATACTAATTATTTTACAATTAAACTGTTCTCAAAATAACTAACTATTTTTCAGGCCTTTATTAAAAAATTTATTTTGAACAAAATCTCTAATTCCAATTCTTTTATCCAGTTGCTTATAAGAGTAGATAAGTGAGACCAAAGATGCTGATATTGAAATAGCATAAGCTGTTATACCTTGTGAAAAAACAAAAGAGAGGTAAGCAATCATCGTGCACATCAGTAAAACAGAAAACATCCCAACCAGCTCTTTACTCATATAATAATGATATAATCGCCTATTCATAATATTAATTAAAACAAGATATATAACGTGCATAATAACAAAGCCATATCCAAGACCAGTTAAACCACCCAGATAGTAGCCTGCAGAACAAAAAATAAGAAAACTTAAATTTGTATAACCTCCCTCCATAAGAAAAAAGACTTT
>JAUYTX010000102.1 GCA_030695025.1 Bacteroidales bacterium
TGACAGATACTTCATTATAAACCAGCAATTCAATAAGCGAAAAAAATACTACCCGATGCCAGTTTCAGAAGATTTCTTCAGCCTTGAACCGGGTAATAAAAATATTCATTGCCAAATAATAACCTCAGGACCTGACAGTGACTGGGCAAGTATAATGCAATGTTACTTTGCTGCCATTTCAAAGGCAAAGAAAAACATCTACATAATTACACCATACTTCACACCTAACGAGTCAATTTTGAATGCGATCAAGATAGCTGCTCTCGGAGGAGTAGATGTTTCAATTATGCTATCGGAGAAATCTGACACAAGTATCGCTCACTGGTGTACAATGTCATATGCAACTGAACTGCTAGAGGCAGGAGTTAAGGTTTACCTATATTCCAAAGGATTTAATCACTCTAAGGTTATTTCTATTGACGGTCAATTCTGCATTGTCGGTTCTGCAAATATGGACAACCGCTCGCTTGATTACAATTTTGAAATAACTGGAATTATTTACAATGCCGGGTTGGCTCAAAATATAGAAGATCAATTTATTAAAGACGCAGAAAGGTGCAAACCTCTGGCAAGCTCAAAATGGGCAAAAAGAAGCAAATCTAACCAGATTAAGGAGTCATTTGCGCGACTTTTGAGCCCGTTAATTTAGAACCCTTAAAATTGATTCTTATGATCAAAACCATACTCGCAGTCAGTTTTAATCTGCCACTTGAAAATCCCGTTCTGATTTTTGCGCTTATATTATTTATAATTCTCTTTGCCCCAATAATATTCAATAAATTCAAAATTCCTCATCTTATCGGATTAATAATTGCCGGCGCCATAATCGGGCCTAACGGACTCTTTTTGATGGAGAGAGACAGCAGTATTCTGCTGTTCGGGACAGTAGGTCTTCTCTATATTATGTTCCTTGCAGGTATTGAAATTGATATTGCGGAATTTAAGAAAAACAGCAACAAGAGCTTGATTTTCGGGATGCTCACATTTTTAATTCCAATGACAATCGGCACTTTCACAGGCATATATCTTTTAAAATTCACAATACCCACCTCAGTTCTTCTGGCAAGTATGTTTGCTTCACATACTCTGTTATCCTACCCTATTGCCAGTAAATTCGGTGTTATAAAAAACAGGGCAGTAAATGTTACTGTTGGAGGAACAGTAATCACAGATACTCTTGCCCTGCTTGTTCTTGCCGTTATTGTCGGGATGTCAACGGGGGTAGTTGATGGAAAATTTTGGATGAAACTATCAACTTCAGTTGTTGTTTTTGGCTTGGTCGTAATATTTATCTTTCCAATTATTGCCAGATGGTTTTTTAAAACGTACCACGAAAATATTTTGCAGTATATTTTTGTACTGGGCCTTGTTTTTCTAGCAGGCTTTCTTGCTGAAGCTGCAGGTATCGAGGCAATTATCGGGGCATTTTTGGCAGGATTGGCACTCAACCGACTTATTCCGCATACATCTCCTTTGATGAACAGAATTGAATTTGTAGGCAATGCTCTGTTCATCCCATTTTTCCTTATAGGAGTTGGAATGCTCATAGATTTCAGAGTCTTCTTCACCGGATTTGAGACAATCAAGGTTGCAGTAATTATGACTGTTGTTGCAACTTTCTCAAAATTTTTAGCAGCGTGGATCAGTCAGAAAAGTTTCGGATTTACTAAAGCCGAAAGGAACATAATGTTTGGGTTGAGCAATGCTCAGGCAGCTGCCACACTTGCTGCAGTAATGGTTGGATATAACATAATTCTGGAAATCGGTGCCGACGGAGAACCAATCAGACTTTTGAACGACAATGTTTTAAATGGGACAATTTTAATGATACTGGTTACCTGCACAATATCTTCATTTGTAACTCAAAGTGGTGCCAAAGTAATTGCAGTAGAAGAGGAGAGTGCACCTGAAAGTGTAAGTAAAATAAAAGAGCGCATTCTTATTCCTATAAACTCTCTAGAAACAACAGATGATCTTGTAAATCTTGGCCTTACAATAAAAAGCGGGAAAAATAAAAAATGGCTTTACGCACTAAACATAATTGATGATAATCAGGCTAACGAGAGTGCCGATAAAAAAGCGCGGAAAATTTTGGAAAGAGCATCAATAATTGCATCTGCTACAGACAACTACATGCACGAACTGATGCGGTATGACACAAACCCTGTTACGGGAATCGTGAATGTAATACGCGAACACAAAATTACGGACCTTATTCTGGGGCTTCACATCAAGAAGAATCTCTCGTCTACTTTCCTGGGTGATATAACAGAGAGTGTGCTTAACCGATGCAACACAACAACAATAATCTATAAATCTGCTCAACCGTTAGCGACCATAAAAAGGCACATAATAACAATCCCGGAGAAGGCAGAGAGTGAAGAGGGATTTGCAATCTGGCTCATGAGGGTATGGAATATTGGAAGGAATACCGGAGCAGAGCTTCATTTTCATGCTTCAAAAGAGACTTTAAAATTTATCGAGGAGGTTCAAAACCGCTTCCCTATTTCCGCACAATTCATCAGATTTAATGACTGGGATGACTTTCTGATTCTTGGCAGGGAATTAAAGACAAACGACAATCTTATAATTGTCATGAGTCGGCCTAACAGACCATCTTACCATAAAAAAATGGCAAAAATACCCGAGTATCTCGATAAGTATTTTAAAACGAATAACTATATGCTTGTTTATCCAATCCAAAGCGGAGTCCACGAAGGGGATGAATTCGTAATGAGCAACTTAACAACAAATTACCAAAGTTTTGAAGATTTTGGACGTGGAATTTCAGGGTTATTCAAAAAGCGTTGATTTTAAATTCATTAAATAAAACATTATAAATAATAAAACCTATTAAAATATTAAATTATGAGAAAAAGAGCCAGAAGTTCAGGACAACTATTCAAAACATTCGCAGTATTACTAATGGTTATTACTCTCCTTATTTCGTGTGATCCAAGTAAACGCAAACAGACAGCTTTAGTTAGAGAAGGCAACCAGGAAATAGAGTGTTTGGTCTCTGCAAGAGACACAACACAAGATGTATTCTGGAGCGAACTGCAAAAGCTGCTTGGCAAAGCATATGAAGGAACGGTTGTCTCTGCACCTGCAAACGATACAGCTTTTACCGGTAAAAGACTGCTCATGCATGTTCTTTCCGGTGATGACTCTGTAATTAACATTCCCTTCTTTGTAGGTACAGATAGTTCAAGAACATGGGTGTTTACAAAAGATGCATGTGGCATTTTACTCAAACATGACCACAGACACCAAAACGGAACTCCTGATGAATTAACCATGTACGGAGGCAAGACACAAAATTTCGGTTCTGCATTCAGGCAAATATTCCCTGCCGACCAGGAGACTGCAGATATGCTCCCCGGAGCAATCACCAATGTTTGGTGGATTGATTTTGTCCCGGGAGAATACTTTGTATATAACCTGAGAAGAGTTAATACATATCGTCTCTTTTCTGTTCGTTTCGATCTAACCAAAGAGGTTGAGACTCCAGGCAAGCCTTGGGGCTGGAGCTAAACATAAACTACATATATCTGCATATGCAGATGTAAAAAAAAGGATTTCCTGAGCTTTCAGGAGATCCTTTTTAATGTTTTGAGTTTGTGACCCCGACAGGATTCAAACCTGTAACCGTCTGATCCGTAGTCAGATACTCTATTCAGTTGAGCTACGGGGCCAATATGATTTCAGTGCAAAGATGTTAAGCTGTTAAGCAATAACCTCTTTAACTGATACGTATTTTCTCTCTTTGATACGAGCCTTCTTACCGGTAAGTTTTCTCAGGTAGAAAATTCTTGCCCTGCGTACTTTACCACGCTTGTTCACTTCGATAGAATCGATAAATGGTGAAGCAATTGGGAAAATTCTCTCAACACCTACTCCATTGGAAATTTTACGAACTGTAAAGGTCTCTGTAGATCCGATTCCTCTTCTTTGAATAACCACACCGCGATATTTCTGAAGACGCTCTTTTGTCTCCTCTTTAATCTTGTATGTAACAGTAATGGTATCGCCTGCTTTAAAATCAGGTAATTGATTTAGCTCTACGGCAAACGCCTCTTGTGCAACTTTAATTAAATCCATTATTTTAAACTTATTAGTGCAACATTACCTACTATTAGTTCATGTAAGAGGTTGCTTTTTTGGGACTGCAAAAATAGATATTTATTTTTAGATACCAAAAATTATTATTATTAACTGCCTGCTTTATACAGTGCACCTCCAATATTGTCATACTTTGCACCTGTAACCGAACTTAAACAATTGGGAATGTCATGAGCATAAAGAGCACCAAGAAAAGCAAAAATAAGTGCCTCTTTAAAGTTGACAGTCATTGCATCCGGAACATAATATTCACACTGGGGTGCATTTTTAGCCATTCTCTCTACAAGATATTTATTAAATGCTCCGCCACCGGTCAGTAATACCTTTCCTTTTTTAATATGGCTCCCTATCTGAATTGCAACATGTTCACAAAACGTGGAAAGATTGTCTTCTAGAGGGAGTTCAAAAGAGTCTATCAACGGAATTACAACCTCCTCTACCCACTCTCTTCCTAACGACTTGGGACCACTCTTTGTATAAAAATCAAGATTGTTCAGTTTATCGAGCAATTCTGCATGGATTTTGCCGCTCCTTGCAATCTCACCATCTTTATCATATTCCAAACCGATTCCTCTGGTATAATGGTTAAGAACATAGTTCACCGGTGATATGTCGTAGGCAATGCGTTTATCTCCACCGTCAAACGAGATGTTTGAAAAACCACCCATATTCAGGCAATATGAAAACTCTGCAAAGAGGTTGCGGTCCCCGACAGGAACAAGAGGCGCTCCTTGTCCCCAAAGTGCCACATCGGTAGTACGAAAATCGCAAATTGTGTCAACTCCGCTTTCTGCAGCTATTCCGGCACCCGATCCAATCTGTGCTGTAAACCTTTTAGATGGCTGATGAAAAATGGTGTGTCCGTGAGAGGCAATGTAGCGTGGTTTAAGGTCATGTTTGTTGATGAACTCTTTGACCCTCTGCCCAACATACAAGCCATAGTCAGAATTAAAGAGAGCATATTCCAATGCTGTCATTTTCTGAGCATTTGCCAACTTCTCCTTTATATCCGCAGGATACTCCTCAGATTCGGCTTTGAGTATTTTATAACTCCATTTGCCATTATCCAGATTAAATTCTGTGTAGCACATGTCCAGTCCGTCGAGAGATGTTCCCGACATAAGCCCGATAATTCTTACCATATGAATGAACTTTTAAGGGTGTTATTATTACCTCTGCCGTCTGTGACGGAGATTACGATATTATGTCTTTTTCCTTTGGTTATCTTATCGGATCTTAGCTCTGTCTCCAGCCTCCGATTCTTTGGGTCGTATGCTGTAAGAATCCACTTGTCGTCAATCATAACGCTATAGTCTGCCACACCCGAAAGGTTGTCGCTTATTGTTATCCTCAGATAGCTTCTGCCTGAGAGATTCTCTCCATCTTTAAATGCGGGAACAATCCTAGGTGGAATTGTGTCCAGCGATATGCCAAAATTCCCGAATGTTCCGGTCGAGGTCTCTATCCAGCCGTTTTTATATGTCCCCCCTATTGAATTTTGACCTCCGTTTCCGTTAAATGTAACAATAACAGCTTTATCGGTAAGATGGGATGGTATATGATCTGCTCTAAGGGCAATTCTTGCGGCATTATGAATTGGCGTAGTGTTTCTGTGTACTCTCCATGCAGGAGCTCCGTTGAATGTCAAAGGTTCTGCTTCGAAGAGAATTGAACTATAGAGTGCTCCCGGGGGAAGCATTAAACGAATACCGTCTGATTCAAACCTGTTTGGCAGAAACCAGGGCATTACTGTACCTCTTTTAAGTGCGACAGTATCTGAAATTAAACTTGCAGGTGCAACAGCTCCTCTTTTAACTTTAAATGACCTTGTAGTTTTGTTTTTATGCTCGTCGAGTAACTCAATTTTAACTGTATGAATATTATCATCAGTTAGGATAAAGAGCCCATAACCTACAGATTCAATATTTTGCCTGAGTCCTCCTCCAGGCTCTGTAAAACTCTTAATCATATTTACACCTTTCAACTGTTTCTCGCTATACTCCACAACACTGTTGATGTAGCGTCCCTGATCAAAGGGGATTCTGTCGGGTACAAATGAAAAGATCAGACTATCATTTAAATAGTAGTTGTAGTGCGACACTGCAAGCCTTGCTGTAGTATTGTTTTGCTTGTCTATTGCTGCAACGGCCACATAGAAGGTGTCGCTAACTGTAATTTGGGTTAAAAAAGGCTCGGTAAAGCTTGCCAACAGCCTGGTTTGAGGCAGTGTTAAAGGGTCTGTTATTGAGTAAAAACTCACTCTGTTTATCACAGGAGGGATATTGTCCGGCACATTTATTCCAGCCTCTGTAATGGGATTGAGAGGAATCTGAGTTTCAGTATCTCTTACTTCAAAATGGAGATGCGGTCCGCCGGATGAGCCTGAATTGCCGGCTCTTCCTAAAAAATCCCCCCTTTTGACAGGGAACATCAGAGGATCAGGATAGAGGTTTACTGCGAACTTTTCTTTTTCGTACTGCTGCTCTCTGACCCATTTAGCAATATTGATTGCAAAATCGTGCATATGTCCGTAGAGTGTTGTCATTCCATCGGGATGCTGAATGTAGATGGCATTGCCATAACCGGTGGGAGAAACTGTTATTCTGGATATAAAGCCAGATTCAGCTGCAAAAAGAGATGCTCCTACAACTCCGCCAATCCTTAAATCTATTCCTGAATGGAAATGGGTTGCCCTTAGCTCTCCGTAGCTTCCTGAAAGTGAAACAGGTAAATTGATAGGTAAGCGATATCCTCTGCCGGAAGTAGTTGCCTGTGCGAATACAGCAACAGATGCCAGAACAAGAGTTGCTACTAATATGAATCTCCTTGTACGCATCAGGAGAATATCTTTTTCATCCTTTCAAAGAAGTTTCTATCCTCTTTGTCCGGCTTTGGTTTGAAAGTTTCGGAACCTTTTAGTTTTTCTAGTAATTCCCTTTCCTGTTTTTCAATTTTTTTAGGTGTCCATATCTGAATATAGACCAGTAAATCTCCCATTCCGTATCCATTAACATCCGGGAGGCCTTTCCCTCTGAGACGAAGGATTTTTCCTGATTGTGTACCGGGTTCTATCTTGATCCTGAGTTTGCCGTCAATAGCGGGAATATCGGCATCTGTTCCCAATACGGCATCAGGTATGGATATAAAGAGGGAGTATATGAGATCATTGCCATCTCTTTGGAGTTCGGCATGCTCCTCCTCTTCAATAACAACCAGCAAATCTCCATTAATTCCACCACGTTTTGCAGCATTTCCTTTACCCTGAACTGTCAGTTGCATTCCCTGTGCAACTCCTGCAGGGATCTTGAATGATATCTCCTCCATCTCCTTTACCAGACCACTACCGGAACATTCTCCACATGGTTTGGCTATAATCTTGCCCTCCCCATGACATGTCGGACATACAGATGCAGTTTGCATTGTGCCCAAAAAGGTCTGAGAAACTCTGGTTACCTGCCCGCTCCCTTTACAGGTATCACACGTTTTGATGTCGGCTTCCGATTTTGCACCTTTGCCACTACATGCCTTACATGCAACCTGTTTGTTTATTTTTACCTTTTTCTCGGCACCATGAGCTATCTCTTTAAGATCCATTTTAACACGAATCCTTATATCAGAACCCCGGCTGACCCTTCTTCCTCCCCTGCTCTGCCCGCCAAAGCCACTGAAACCACCAAAGCCTCCAAAATGGCCTCCGAATATATCACCAAACTGGCTAAAGATATCGTCCATCGAGAAACCTCCGCTAAAACCTCCACCTCCACCATTCATTCCTGCGTGACCAAATTGATCAAATCTGGCTTTCTTGTCAGGATTACTCAGCACATCATAAGCCTCTGCTGCCTCTTTAAATTTTTCTTCGGCATCTTTATCACCCGGATTTTTGTCAGGGTGATGCTTAATAGCCATTTTTCGGTATGCCTTTTTAATCTCCTCTGCAGATGCGCTTTTGGTTACACCAAGGACTTCGTAATAATCTCTTTTTGCCATTTTATTTTAATTACTGACCAACAACAACCTTTGCAAAACGAATAACCTTACCGTTAAGCAAATATCCTTGCTGGACAACATCCACAATTTTATTTTTAAACTCTTTTGAAGGGGCTGGAACCTGAGCAATTGCCTCATGAAAATCGGTATCCAGCTCTGCTCCTTTTGCCTCAACAATCTTTAGTCCTTTAGATACTAAATACGATTTTAATTTATTATATATCAATCCTGTACCCTCAAGAGCAGTCTCATTTCCATCTGTTTTGGAGAGTAAGTCCATGGCTCTTTCAAAGTCGTCAAGTACAGGAAGGATTCCGGTAATTATATCTTCTCCTGCTGTAAAGATTAACTCTTGTCTCTCCTTAAGGGTTCTTCTGCGGTAATTGTCAAACTCGGCAGCAAGCCTTATATATTTGTCGTTAAGTGTGGCAATCTGCTCATCTTTATTTTGTTCGGCTGTTGCATCAGTTAACGGGGCTGTCTCCTGACTCTCTGTGTTCAAAGCGCTTTCTTGATGTTCTTTGCCGTGAACAGATTTGTGATGATGATCCTTCTCCTTCTTTTGCTCTTTCATAATATGTAAACTTTTGTATTTATCAAATAAATGTTTGGCCGCAAAGATAGCCACAAATTATTTGCCAAATAACCAAATAGGACAAAATGGCATAATCAAACCTCCCATATATAGAGAGCGGCTATTGAACAATAAGGAGAATAGAGCTCTCTGAAATACTCAAATTCCTCTTTGGTAACAGTCTCTTTTCCATGTAGTTTAGCAAGGCCTTTTTTAATTGCAAAATCACCATAACTAAGCACATTGGGCCTTTGAAGTGAAAAAATTAGAATCATTTCTGCTGTCCACTCTCCCACTCCTCTTAGTTTTACTAACTCGTCAACTACCTCCTTATTACTAAGTTTTGAGAGGTTAACATAATCTACCTCGCCTGAAAAGGAAAGTTTGGCAATTCCCGTAATATATTCTGTCTTTCTTGCAGAGAGGCCGCAGGCTCTTATATCCTCAGGGTTTAACGCCAATATGTTTGTGGGAGTTACCTCTCCACACAGTAATACGAATCTTTTCCAGATTGTCTCTGCAGCCCTTCCCGATATCTGCTGCGATGCTACGCTTGCAACTAATGCCTTAAAAGGATCAGGCATAACCTCTCTTTTGAGAAATCCGAATCTGTCAATTAGTTCAGAAAGTCTAGGACAACGGCTTTTGAGGTATGAAAGCTCTTTGTTTCCGTATTGCAAATACTCCATTGTTTGATTATAATCAGAAATGTCTCTTATGAATAAATATTTATAGCGCAATATATAGAAAAAAGGGAGAAAAAATAATTCTGTTCTGAAATAATTATTTTTCTTTGGAAATATTTTGTTGTGTTTTATAAATTTCATATATTTGACAAACATTATAATAAATCATCTAAATATTTTCCGATGAAAAATATATTGATCTTAGGTGCCGGAACTGCAGGAACACTCATTGCGAACAAGTTACGCAAAAGGCTCTCAAAAAGAGAGTGGAGTATTACAATAGTGGACGAAAACAAAGAACATTATTATCAGCCTGGATTTCTTTTCATTCCTTTTGGCATTTATAACCAAAACGATGTAATCAAGCCAAAGGCAAAATTTATTCCAAAAGGAGTAGATTTTATTTATTCTCAAATAGATAAGATTCTTCCTCAGGAGAATAAAGTTTTGATTGCAGAGGGTAAAAGGGAGCTTAAATATGATTTTCTGATTATTGCAACAGGCACCCGTATTGCACCGGAAGAGACACCGGGACTATTGGGAGAGCTGTGGCATAAAGATATTTTTGATTTTTATACCGTAGAGGGGGCAGTTGCTCTCGCCGAGAGGCTAAAGAGTTTTAATGGTGGGAAACTTGTGGTAAACATTACTGAGTTGCCATTCAAATGTCCGGTTGCTCCTCTTGAATTTATCTTTTTAGCAGACACATATTTCAAGAAACGAGGAATACGAGATAAGGTTGAGCTTACTCTGGTAACTCCACTCCCGGGAGCATTTACAAAACCTATTGCCACAAAAATGCTTAGTGGTTTAATGGAGGAAAAGAATATTAAGATTGTTCCTGATTTCAATATTGCAGAGGTAGATAACCTAAATAAAAAGATTCTTGATTATGAGGAAAAGGCAGTAGAATTTGATATTCTGGTTACAATTCCCACAAATAAAGGGGCTGATATGATTGAGAGAAGCTCAATGGGAGACGATCTTAATTTTGTACCCACTGACAAACATACTCTGCAGGCAGTTGGCCATGAAAACATATTTGTTCTTGGTGATGCAGCAAATCTTCCAACCTCAAAGGCGGGGTCAGTAGCACATTTTGCAGCAGACTTTCTTGAGGAGAACCTGATTAGTGCAATTAATGGTGAACCATTAAAGGCTAAGTTTGACGGACATGCCAATTGTTATATAGTAACCTCTTATTCAAAGGGTACACTTATCGATTTTAATTATGAAACCGAGCCTCTACCCGGAAGATACCCTTACTGGATTGGTCCGTTTGGCCTCCTAAAGGATACAAGGTTGAATTATTTCGGGAAACTCTTTTTCAAATGGATGTATTGGAACCTTTTGCTTAAGGGTCATCATTTGCCGGTAACTTCACATATGTCAATGTGTTGCAAAGAGAGACCAGAGTAGAACTTAATTTTGAAATAAAGTATTGTTAAAGATTATAAACATTTTAATATCACATATTATGGCACAAAAAGAATTTGCAGGTCACATGGTAGATGTAAATGAGGAGGGTTATTTCACAAATCCTCAGCAATGGAATAAAGAGATTGCAGCAGCAATCGCAAAGGAGGAGGGTCTTGAGCTATCCGACAAGCACTACGCAATAATTGAATTTCTGCGTAATAGGTTTATCTCAGGAGAGGCTCTCTCAATCCGATCAATTAACAAATCCGGAATAGTCGATGTTAAGGAGTTCTATGCACTTTTTCCCGGTGCACCACTAAAAAAATCGACCAAAATTGCAGGGATACCAAAACCAAGCAGCTGTATATAAATTTGATACAGACTGATTTATAAATTACTGAAAGTTAATATTGAGATAATATGAGCAACTCAAACGACAAACCACTGAAAAAGGTGTGCATTATTTGTGCAAAAGGCACAATTGAAGATGTTTATGCAGCGTTGGTAATGACCAACGGAGCCGTAATGGAAGGGATTGAAGCAAAACTCTTCTTTACATTCTTTGGTCTTGATGCAATAACAAAGCGACAGATGAAGAAGCTCAAGACAGCCACAATTGGTAACCCTGCACTCAGGATGCCGGGCAACATTCCTTTTCCTACATTACTAGGTGCTCTTCCCGGCGTAGAGGCGGGGGTATCGGCAATGATGAAGAGCCAGATGGAACAACTTGACATCCCTCCGGTTGATGAGTTTATGGAGTTGATTACAGCAGGTGGAGGAGAGATATATGCTTGCAAACTAGCAATGGATATGTTTAAATTAAAAAGAGAAGATCTTTGTGAATATGTAAGCGGAGTCTTAACAATAGGCGAGTTTTATGAAATGGCCGGAGGAGAGGGTACTCAGATAATATTTACCTGAAAAAAGAGAGCTTATTCACACTCGATCCGAACAAATCTGATCTGCCATTTTTTTAAAATAGGGCAAGGCGAATTCAAAAAACATCTTGTAACCTTTGCATAGATAGTTAAGATCAAAGTCTTGTGACTGTTTCAATACCCTGTGTTCCGGACAACCTCCGTTGCACAGGGTTTTGAATTTGCAATTCTTGCATTCCATAGGCAGTGTTGCACTTTTATCAGCTCCGAAAGCTGCAATACGCCTTGAAAAGACGGCCTGGGCAAGAGATATCTCATTAAGATTACCCAAATAGTTAAAATTATTAACAAAGTGATCACAGCAAAAAACATCCCCATTACTCTCCAGTACCGGGACATCACCACATACAGGGTTTAACTGACAAAGTCCACACGGAACACCCAGATAGTTTGCAAGAGCCACATCAAACAACTGAACATAATAACTCCCTGCATCTTCGTTTTCCCACCATTCCCTGAATACATCCTTCATAAAATTTCCAAAATCCTCGGACTCTGTACCCCAATCTTTTCCCGGGTCAACTACCGGTAAAAATTGTATATATTTTACCCCTTTTGATTTGAGAAATTTATAAACCTCTCTCCCTCTGCCTTTGCTTTTTGAATTGATTGTGCACAGAGCATTGAATTCAACATCGTTATCCCTTAACAACTCCAACCCTTCAATAACTTTTTCGTATAACCTCTCTCCTGCTCTGTTTACTCTGTAGTAGTTATGAATTTCTTCAGGCCCATCTATAGATATCCCCACAAGAAAATTGTTCTCGCTAAAAAAACGACACCAATTTCTGTTAATAAGGGTTCCATTGGTCTGTATAGTGTTTATTATTATAGGTTTTTTTAACCCGTTTCTGACTTTTTTCTCAACAGCTTCATTTTGGATCTCTACCGCTTTTACAAAAAAGTCAATGCCCGCCATTAACGGCTCTCCGCCGTGCCAACAAAAGGAAATTTCGGGAGTGTCATTTAGCAGGACTGTCTCCTCTATGGCCCTCTTCAATATTTGGATATCCATTACTTCAGAAACCGAGCTCTGTTTGAGATAATAACAGTAGCTGCAGTTAAGATTGCATCTGCTTCCAACCGGTTTCAACATAAGCGAGAAGGGCCGTTTTGTTAAAAACCGACCTGCATCTTCAATTCTTAATGTCTTACCTTTTAGACCGGAATTTAACTCCATTTGTTTTATAGCCCCAAATAAATCTTTTTATCCTCCTCCTCAAAATCTTCATATTTGATCATGAGTTTTTTTAGCTCTGCATGAAGCTCCGACTGAACTTTGCTGTACTCGGGTTTATTGTATATATTATTCATCTCAGCAGGGTCTTTATCAAGATCATAGAGTTCCCAGTTATTTATGTCATGACCGTAGAACCTGATGAGTTTATATCTATGAGTCCTGACACCATAATGCCTCCTTACTGCATGCTCTGCAGGGTATTCAAAATATTGGTAATAGAGAGAAGTGCGCCACTCTTTTGGATTTTTGCCTTTAAGAAGAGGCACGAAAGACTCTCCCTGCATCTCTTCAGGGATTGGTGCCCCTGCAAGCTCAAGAATTGTAGGGGCATAATCAATGTTCTGAACAAACTGATTAATATCTCCCCTCTTACGGAACTGTTTGTACTCCTTGGGAAGCCTTATAACCAAAGGGGTACGGAAAGACTCTTCATACATAAATCTTTTATCAAACCAGCCATGTTCACCCATATAGAAACCCTGATCTGATGTATAGACAATTATTGTGTTCTCCAGCATATTGTTCTTTTTAAGGTAATCCAGAACTCTTCCGATATTATCATCTAAAGATTTGATACACTTCAGATAATCTTTCATGTACCTCTGGTATTTCCACTCAGCCAGTTCACGACCGCTAAGGTTTCTGGACTTAAAGTCAACGAGTACAGAATCATAAACTCTGTTCCACTCCTTTCGCTGGGTTGAATCAAGTCTTCTTAGTGCAAATGTTAAATTCTCTTTAAGCCTTGTCTGAATATCGGGATCATTAAGCTTCAAATCAAATGCATAGTCCATCTCATCTTTGGCTATACTCATCTCCTGAGCTGCTGCTGCCGGACGGCCTTCATATTCATCGAAGAAGTTGTGGGGCAGTGGAAAAGTTACATCTTCGAACAGATCTATGTCTGTAGTATTTGGCATCCAGTTACGGTGAGGTGCTTTATGATGAATAATCAGACAAAAAGGCTTATCTCTGTCTCTCTCATTTTCAAGCCACTCCAGACTTAAATCTGTAACAACATCTGTGCTGTAACCTTTATGAGTTACACGACCCTGAGGAGTAATAAAAATCGGATCAAAGTACTGTCCCTGACCAACAAGTATCTCCCAGCGGTCAAACCCTGAAGGTTCGCTCTTTAGGTGCCATTTCCCAAAGATTGCAGTCTGATAACCATTTTCCTGAAGAATTTTCGGGAAAGTTACCTGAGTACTATCAAAACGAGTAAGGTTTGTTAGCATACTGTTTTTATGGGAAAACTTCCCGGTAAGCATACAAGCCCTGCTGGGACCCGAGATTGAGTTAGCTACGAAGCTGTTGGTGAATTTTACTCCTTCTGATACAATCCTGTCTATGTTGGGTGTATTAATGAACCTATTGTCGTAAGAGCTGATGGTTTGTACAGAGTGATCGTCAGACATTATGTATATAATGTTGAGGGGTTTGTGATTTTCACTATCATTTGGTACACATGAGGTAGCTGCGCCCAGAGCTGAAGCAAGCGGCACAAACAGCAGAAGTCTCTTCTCTCTTATCATGGCTTAATAGTTTGGTTGTGGCATAAAGTTAAAAGATTTAACGATATTTATAGTTGATTTAAGTGAAATAATAATTTAAACATTTGGTTTTATGGGTGGAAGAAAAATAAATATTTTCTGGTTCAGAAGAGATCTAAGAACAGAAGACAACAAAGGACTCTTTTTCTCACTTTCAACCGGAGTATGCCAGGCTTTGCCCCTCTTTATCTTTGACTCAGACATTCTTGAGCAGTTACCTTCTAAAACAGACAAAAGAGTTGATTTTATTATGCAATCACTTAAAATCATTCAACAGCAGCTAGGCGGGAATCTGTTATGTGCATATGGCAAACCTGAAGATATTTTTACTCAGCTATGCAAAACCTACGATATCGGTGCTGTATATTGCAACGAGGATTATGAGCCCTATGCAGTTGGGAGAGATAACGCTGTAAAAGAACTTCTTAGTAAAAAAGGGATTAGATTTATAGATTTTAAAGACCAGGTAATATTTTCAAAAAAAGAGATTCTCAAACCTGACAAATCTCCATACACTGTTTTTACCCCCTACTCTGCACGCTGGAAGAGTAAATTTGATGAAGACCCGGCATTCTTTACAACCACTTTTGGCTCATTTTCATTAATGAAAAACGTTGTGAACCCTGCTCATTACCCTGTCTTTCCTGAATCTTTACCGGGATTGAAATTTTTCTCACAGGTACCATCTCATGAAGATATTGGATTCACCTTTGCCGGTTTTTCGGCAACTCCTTTCCCGCACATTAATCCCGAGCTTCTCATAAATTACGGTAAAACAAGGGACTATCCCTATATTTCAGGAGGAACATCAAGGCTTGGAATGCATATAAGATTTGGCATTATTAGCGTAAGACGGCTAGTAGAAATTGCTCAGGAAAGCTCTCCAGTGTGGTTAAATGAGTTGATCTGGAGGGAATTTTTCCAATCAATAATCTACCACTTTCCACACTCAGCTGACAGCCCATTTAAACAAAAATATTCTGCAATAAAATGGAGAAACAATAATGACGAGATTGAAAAATGGTGCACCGGAAACACCGGTTACCCGATTGTAGATGCCGGAATGAGGGAGTTGAACGAAACAGGGTATATGCATAACAGGGTCAGAATGATTACTGCCGGATTTTTCACCAAGCACCTTCTGGCAGACTGGAGGATAGGTGAGGCATGGTTTGCATCAAAGCTTCTCGACTATGATCTTGCTGCCAATGTGGGGAACTGGCAATGGGCGGCGGGTTGTGGTTGCGATGCCGCTCCATATTTCAGAATATTTAACCCCACAGAACAGGCACGAAAATTTGATCCTGCAAACAAATATATTCACAGATGGGTGCCGGAGTTAAAAAACGAAAGCAAAATCAACACCTATCCGGAGCCGGTTGTCGATCATAAATTTGCACGAGAACGCGCTCTTCAGGTTTACAGGGACTCACTAAATGAGATTTAAATACTACTTAAAAGGCAACCATTTCTTTATTGGCTCAAGTTAACAGTTGTCTGTGTCAGCTCGGAAAATCCTCCCCACCTTCGGCGGGTCCCCCCCCTCTTCGGGAGCCAAAGTTTTCCTTAGCTGACACAGACAACTGTTAGTTATTCATGCCCATTAACTTACGCTTTAAATATTTAAAAATTTGAAAAAAAAGAGACCGACAAAAAGTTATTTTATCGGTCTCTTTTGCTAAATATTTACCTAATTTAGATCTTATTGTCAGACCCGAGTACATTTACGATTTTGTTTTTGTAAAGAGCCTTTAGTGCGTCGCGTGCAGGGCCGAGATATTTACGTGGGTCAAACTCACCCGGTTGTTCTGCAAACACCTTTCTGATAGCAGCAGTCATTGCAAGACGGCCATCAGAGTCAATGTTTATTTTGCACACTGCACTTGCTGCAGCCTTGCGCAGTTGCTCTTCCGGAATACCAATCGAGTCTTCGAGCTTACCTCCAAATTTGTTAATCTGCTCAACAATTTCCTGAGGAACACTTGATGCTCCGTGCAAAACGATAGGAAATCCCGGGATTCTCTTCTCAATCTCCTTTAGAATATCAAGTCTTATCTCTGGATCCTGACCTGGCTTAAATTTAAAAGCGCCGTGAGACGTTCCAATCGAAATAGCCAGTGAATCAACACCTGTACGGGTCACAAACTCCTCAACCTCTTCGGGCTGTGTATATGTGTGGTGCTCGGCAGATACCTCGTCTTCTACTCCTGCAAGAACTCCAAGCTCTCCTTCTACAGTAACACCGTGTGCATGAGCATACTCAACTACCTGTTTTGTAAGTTTGATATTATCTTCAAACGAGTGGTGTGAGCCATCTATCATTACAGACGAGAAACCCATATCTATGCACGATTTGCATAGCTCAAATGAGTCTCCATGGTCAAGATGGAGTACTATAGGAATATTTTGTCCAAGCTCTTTTGCATACTCAACTGCACCCTGAGCCATATATCTTAATAATGTCTGATTTGCATATTTTCTTGCACCGCTAGATACCTGAAGTATAACAGGTGATTTGGTCTCTACACATGCGGCAACGATTGCCTGCATCTGCTCCATGTTATTAAAATTAAAGGCCGGAATAGCATATCCCCCTTTAACAGCCTTGGCAAATAACTCTTTTGAGTTTACCAGTCCCAGTTCTTTGTAAGAAATCATCTTTTTTCTATATTAAATTCCAGCGCAAAATTACTATTAAAATTCGAGTTACCCGAAATTAAATTTCCCTTTAATTGTTCAAAATGTCTAACTTTGTGAGAAAGCCTAACTATGAGAACACATATTCTGGAAGAGAGTAGCTGGGATTATGTAAAGAGTGCCGGGTTAAAAGTAGCTCTTCTGCCATGGGGCGCTACCGAGGCACATAATTACCATCTTCCCTACGGTACAGACACAATTCTTGCCGAACACATCGCAGGCAGCGCAGCTGAAATTGCCAATAAAAAAGGGGCAGGCTCCATTGTTTTACCCTCAATTGCATATGGTGTTAACTCCGGTCAAATGGAGGTAAAATTGTGCATGAACATCAACCCCTCTACCCAGATGGCAATTCTTAGGGACATCCTTTATGTGCTTGAAATTCACAATATAAAAAAGCTTATAATTGTAAATGCGCACGGAGGCAATGCATTTCAGCCAATAATCAGGGAGCTCTCTCTTGAATTTCCAAATATTATAATGACCTCATTAAATTGGTGGACGATCTGCAAACAGGAGCAGTTTTTTAAGGAGCCCGGTGATCATGCCGGAGAGCTTGAGACATCCTGCCTCCAGGCTATTGCTCCTGAAATGGTAGCTCCTCTTGAAAAGGCAGGTAAAGGGGCTGAAAAAAAATTCAAAATCAAAGGTTTAAAAGAGAAATGGGCATGGACACCAAGGCGGTGGATATATATAAGCGAAGATACCGGTGTAGGCAATCCGGCAGCAGCCACTCCTGAAAAAGGTGAGGAATTTATGCGGTGCTGTATCAGTTCATTGGCAGAATTTATCGTAGAAATTTCCGGAATAAACTCAGAAGAGGAACTATATGAAAGATAACGAGATAGAGTCATTAAAATTATCAAGGGCCGGAGTGCTAATTTTTTCAGCACCGTCGGGAGCCGGAAAAAGTACGGTGGTACAGCATCTCATGAATAAATATCCCTTCCTGGGTTTTTCAGTGTCTGCAACTTCCCGGAAACCAAGAGGCGAAGAAGTAAACGGAAAAGAGTACCATTTTCTTACTGTTAAAGAGTTTAAAGAGAAGATAAAAAACAATGAGTTTGTAGAGTACGAAGAGGTTTATGAAGGTCTATATTACGGAACTCTCAAGAGCGAAGTTGAAAGGTTAGGGAGTCAGGGCAAGGTAGTAGTCTTTGACATTGATGTTAAGGGAGGCATAACATTAAAGAGAATCTACGGTCCGGATGCCCTCTCTGTTTTTATAATGCCACCCTCTACAAAAGCTCTCAGAGACAGACTTACAGCAAGAGGAACAGAGACGCCTGAAGCAATTGAAAAAAGGGTTGCCAAAGCGAACGAAGAGATTGGATTTTCAGGTCAGTTCGACCAAATTATAATTAATGATGTTCTTGACGAATGCCTTACTGAGGCAGAAAATATCGTTGAGAAATTCTATCTGGGATTAAAATGAATATAGCACTCTATTTCGGGTCCTTTAACCCACTCCATATCGGACATCTTTCGATATGCCATTTTTTAATAGAACAGACTTCAATCGACCAACTTCGTCTGGTTGTAAGTCCTAGAAACCCATTGAAAGGCAAGGCATACGCAAACAATGCAAGAGAAAGACTGGAATATGTAAGGGATGCTGTCGAAAGGGCAAATTTTGGAAGGCGTGTAGCTGTTTGTGACATTGAGTACCACCTTACTCCTCCTCTTTATACAATAAACACTTTAAGAAAATTAAGGGAGAGAGAGCCGCTTAATAATTTCATTCTGGTTATGGGGGCCGATAATCTTGCAATTATCGAGAAATGGCATAAATGGGAGGAGCTGATACAAGAGTTCAGAATTTGGGTATATCCAAGGACAGGTTATGATACCGAAGCTCTTTGCATTAATTACGGTGTTCAGATTTTAAGGGCACCATTGATTGAAATATCCTCGACACAAATCCGTGAAGCAGAGGAATCGGGGCTGGATATGTCGCAGTTCAGGGTTTAACTCTTCAGAAGCCTGCCTCTGACGCTATATTCTTGAAATAGTTCCAGATATTATCAACAGGCGGTTCGGCAACAATATAAACCTCCTCCTTCTTAACAGGATGTAAAAATCTCACACTTCTGGCATGTAGCGATATACCTCCATCCGGATTGGATCTTGGGGCACCGTACTTAAGGTCTCCCTTTATCGGGCAACCTATGGCAGAGAGCTGACACCTTATCTGATGGTGTCTGCCTGTAAGAAGTTCAACCTCCAAAAGATAATAATTATCACTTGATGCAATGAGTTTATAGCGAAGACGAGCCTCTTTAGCTCCGGCTTTCATCTTGTCATATGCATATGATCGGTTCTGTTTCTCGTTCCTTATCAAGAAATGTGTTAGTTCTCCCTGTTCGGTCGGTGGCATTTTAGCAACAATTGCCCAATAAAGTTTCTTAACCTCTCCGTTACGAAACTGTTCATTTATCCTCTCAAGGCTCTTTGACCGCTTTGCAAATATTGCCACACCACTGACAGGTCTGTCAAGTCTGTGAGGCACACCTATGAATGCATCTCCGGGTTTATTATCTCTGACTGCTATATGGCGTGCTACAACCGAGCTCAGGGGTTCATCGCCGGTTTTGTCACCTTGAATAATGTCACCAATTTTTTTGTTAACTGCAATGTAGTGATTGTCTTCAAAAAGAATCTCTATTCCCTCGCTCATATCTTAATTTTATAAGTCACCTTTTTCTAATATTGTTCCTGATCATTCGGGAAATCTCCGCTCTTAACATCTGAAATATAGTTTCGGAAAGCTTTAAGCATCTCAGATCTTAAGTCGTGATATCTTCTTAAAAATCTGGGAGAAAACTCTTTGTTAAGGCCAAGCATATCGTGCATCACAAGTACCTGCCCATCAACCCCTCCACCTGCTCCAATTCCAATAACCGGAATTTTAACGGATGCCGCTACCTTCGTACCCAGCTCAGCAGGAATCTTCTCTAAAACAATGGCAAAACAACCTGCCTCTTCTAAAGAGAGAGCATCTGCCAAAAGCTTATTAGCCTCCTCCTCCTCTCTCGCCCTTACACTATAGGTGCCAAATTTATGAATTGACTGAGGTGTGAGACCCAAATGTCCCATTACCGGGATTCCGGTCGAAAGTATTCTTTTAATAGACTCAATCACCTCTTTACCGCCCTCAACTTTTAAAGCATCTGCCTCTGACTCTTTCATTATCCTGATTGCACTTGAAACAGCCTGTTTTGAATCCCCCTGATATGTACCAAACGGCATATCTACAACAACCATTGGATTTTTAACTGCTCTTACAACACTCTGTGCATGGTAAATCATCTGATCCAGAGTTATTGGAAGTGTAGTTTCGTGACCTGCCATTACATTTGCAGCAGAATCTCCAACAAGAATGATGTCAATACCGGCCTCATCCACTATTCTGGCAGAGGTGAAATCATAAGCAGTCAACATAGCTATTTTTTCACCTTTTGATTTCATCTCAAGCAATCGCTGCGTTGTGATGATTCTGTTTTTACCCTCAACCGACATATCTGTTCAATATTAAAGTGCAAAGCTATACATTTTCTCAATAAACAAAAGCATTTGTGAATTCCTGACACCTTGTCAGTTTTTTGTGCGTGGCACAATCTTAGATGTTACCTTGATCAAAGAGAATAATTAATTTAAAATACATATAAAGTTATGGGTAAAATTATAGGCATTGACTTAGGCACAACCAACTCCTGCGTTGCAGTAATGGAGGGAAATGAGCCAACAGTCATTATTAACAGTGAGGGTAAAAGAACCACCCCATCTGTAGTTGGTTTTGCAGAAAACGGAGAGAGAAAGATTGGCGATCCTGCCAAAAGACAGGCTATTACCAACCCTACGAAAACCATCTCTTCTATCAAGAGATTTATGGGAGAAACTTTTGACAGGGTTCAGCTTGAAGTTGGCCGTGTTCCCTATAAAGTTGAAAAAGGTGAAAACAACACACCAAGAGTGAACATTGACGGAAGAATGTACACTCCTCAGGAGATCTCTGCCATGGTACTTCAGAAGATGAAGAAAACAGCAGAAGATTATCTTGGACATGAAGTTACCGAAGCAGTTATTACTGTACCTGCCTATTTTAGTGACTCTCAAAGACAAGCAACTAAAGAGGCGGGAGAAATTGCCGGTCTGAAAGTTAAAAGAATTATAAATGAGCCAACCGCAGCTGCCCTTGCATATGGTCTTGACAAACAACACAAAGACACTAAAGTAGCAGTTTTTGATTTAGGAGGAGGTACATTTGATATATCTATTCTTGAGCTTGGTGACGGAGTATTTGAGGTTAAATCAACTAACGGAGACACCCACCTCGGTGGTGACGACTTTGACCAGAACATTATCGACTGGTTAGCTGAGGAATTTAAATCAGAAAACAGTGGCCTTGATCTACGAAGAGACCCTATGGCACTTCAAAGACTTAAAGAGGCAGCTGAAAAGGCAAAAATTGAACTTTCAAGCCAAACCTCTTCAGAGATAAATCTGCCTTACATTATGCCTGTTGACGGTGTACCAAAACACCTTGTTAAAACGCTTACCAGAGCAAAATTCGAACAACTTTGTGATAATCTTATCCAGAGAACAGTTGAACCTTGCCGTAAAGCACTAAGTGATGCAGGCTTGAAATCATCTGATATTGATGAGGTAATCCTTGTTGGAGGATCAACCAGAATCCCTGCAATTCAACAAATTGTAGAGAAGTTCTTTGGCAAAGCACCTAGTAAAGGTGTAAATCCTGACGAAGTTGTTGCTGTTGGAGCAGCGATTCAGGGAGGAGTACTTTCGGGTGATGTAAAAGATGTATTACTACTTGATGTTACCCCACTTTCGTTGGGTATTGAGACATTAGGAAATGTAATGACTAAACTCATAGAGTCAAACACTACAATTCCTACCCGTAAATCTGAAACTTTCAGCACAGCCAGCGATAATCAGCCTTCTGTTGAAATTCACATTCTGCAGGGCGAAAGGCCAATGGCTAAAGACAATAAAACAATCGGAAGGTTCCATCTTGACGGAATTGCTCCGGCTCCTAGAGGAGTTCCACAGGTAGAAGTTACATTTGACATTGATGCCAATGGTATTCTTCATGTCTCTGCAAAAGACAAAGGAACAGGTAAAGAGCAGAAGATCCGGATTGAGGCTTCAAGCGGTCTTACAGAGGCAGAAATAAACCGAATGAGAGACGAGGCTAAAGCCAATGAAGCTTCAGATAAAGCAGAAAGAGAGAGAGTTGATAAGATAAACGCAGCAGATTCAATGGTATTCCAGACTGAGAAGAATCTCAAGGACTACGGAGACAAGATACCTGCAGAAAAGAGATCTGCAATTGAGAGCTCTCTGACAGCACTTAAAGATGCACATAAGTCACAGGATGTTGCAGCAATTGACAAAGCAATGGAGCAGATGAATGCCGCTTGGCATGCAGCCTCTGAAGATATGGCAAAGGCCGCTCAGTCAGGCCCGGCTCCGGGAGCAGATGCAGGTGCAGGATTCGGAGGTCAGGACAACAATTCAGGTAACGGATCTGCCGGCAACGGAGATCAGGAGGTAACCGACGTTGACTTTGAAGAGGTGAAGTAAAGTCAATTAAAGTCGATAGACAATAATTATCAAACCGCAGTAAATAATTGAATTACTGCGGTTTTTTTATTTTATCTATTTAACAATTATAATAATTAATTGCCGATATTTATCATATAGTGATTATTGTATTTGAAAACAGTGCTTCAGTAGACCAATGGCAAAAAAGCTTAAAAAAAAAGAAATAGAGGAGGATAACCTGATGAATCCAACTTTTCCTTCTTAAAATAAAGGGATATCACTGTAATAATTAATATGCAACAGTAAGATTCTCAAATATTATACACAATAATATTTATGAATAAAGAGAACGTTAACTCGCATTATTTTGCAAAAACCAATTATCTTTGTTTAAACCCAATGGATCCATCAAATATAATCAGAATGATTCTGGTATTTGCAAATGAAATCAGTTATTTAGAAGAAGAACGAATATTACTTCATCGCAATTTAACTGCTGCATTGGTTGTGGACACACCTAGGTTATTAAAATTGCTCATAGAGACTGAATCGCAAAGCAAATCAGACTATTGTTATTACAACAATCCCTTCTACAATTGAAACCGAACTGCTTTCCCTTTGGTTGACAGAAAAATTATTGCAATAATTGAAAAGAATTGTAGGGCAAAGCTTTGGATATTTTAAAAAAAACTTTAATAACCTATTATACTTAGTTTTAAATGATTTCTATGAAGAAAGGAGTTATTAAAAAAGGAGTTATAATTTCAAATAATGAAATAAACTACTCATTGATTAAAACAGTCGGGAATGGTGGTTCTGCTGTTGTTTGGAAGGCGCATTCAAACGGTTACAATTATGCGATTAAATTCATAGATTCAAATGATAAAAATAAAGTTAAGCGATTTAACAAAGAGTTAGGTTTTTGCAAGAATAATCTAAACAAGAATATTGTTTCGATAATTGCAGATGGTGTATTTGAAGGGATACAATATTATATAATGCCTCTCTATCCAAAAACTCTTAGAAATATAATTGACGATGAACAAGATGCAGATGTTTTGGTAAAATACCTTCTGCAATTATGTTATGCTGTGAAATTCATACATAAACACAGAGAAAATATTATTCACAGAGACATAAAGCCTGAAAATATTTTAATTGATGGCAAACAATTAGTTTTAGCAGATTTCGGCATTGCTCATTTCAAAGATTCTTCATTAACCCAAGAGAACGACTTATTAGCGAATCGCAATTATTTAGCCCCAGAACAAAAGATAAAAAATAACGCTAAAAATGTTGGAAAACAGGCCGACATTTATGCCTTAGGATTAATTATAAACGAGTGTTTTACAAAGCAAAAACCCGTAGGGTCAAGTTTCAAAAATATTGCAGACAATTATCCTTTGTTTTATGAATTTGACACTCTTGTTTTCAATATGATAAGACAGAATGCTAACGAAAGATTTTCAATTGATATTGTGATTGCCGAATTAAAAATCATATCCGGAAGAATTCGACAGGATTTACTTAAATTAAAAGGAAGGTTACTTGATGACAATTATCCACTAAATATTAGTAAAAGATCTTTGAATATTATAATTCAAAGAGCCAGCGAAGACTTATTATTTGCAAAAACTGTTTTTAAGAACAAATCAGTTGAAGAAATTGGAAAATATAATAT
>JAUYTX010000103.1 GCA_030695025.1 Bacteroidales bacterium
CGGCAAAACCTACGTTTCAAGAATGAATCCCGCAATGATGGCACAGGTTATGGACCCGCTTACCGCTCAGGTTATGCAGGGTGCCGCTGCCGATGTTGAAGAGATTATTCAAAGTGCACTGTAAAACCAAATAAAAATATCTAACCCCAAAATAGATAAGCTCCTAGTTATTAATTTATTTAAATAATGTATGGTAAAATCGTTTGACAATCTTAACCCCAACCCCCTGATTCAATTTCTTAAAAAACCCGCAAAAGAGTTTACAAAAGCAGATCTGATACATTACATAACAGCCAACGGAGTTAAAATGGTTAACTTCCGTTATGTAGGAGGAGACGGCAGATTAAAAACACTGAATTTTGTCATACAGAGTGCCGGTCACCTGGACAACATTCTCTCTACAGGAGAGCGGGTCGATGGCAGCAGTCTTTTTAACTTCCTGGAGACAGGTTCGAGTGACCTTTATGTGGTGCCCAGGTTTAAAACTGCATTTGTAAATCCATTTTCTGATGTTCCTGCGATTGACATTCTTTGTTCATACTACGACAAGCATGGCAACCCTCTTTCAAGTGCTCCCGAAAACATAATGCTCAAGGCCCATAAGGCTCTTCTTGATAACACCGGTTACTCGCTGGAGGTTATGGGAGAGATTGAATATTATGTAATCAGCGAGGCTGACCCTATGTACAGGGCTACCGATCAAAAGGGCTACCACGAATCATCTCCGTTTGTCAAATGGGAGCAGCTTAGAACAGAGGCTATGATGGCTATGGCTCAGGCAGGTGCAAACATCAAGTACAGCCACTCTGAGGTTGGTAACTTCTCTGACGGTGCTTATGATTATGAGCAAAACGAGATTGAGTTTCTTCCTACAAATGTAGAGGATGCTGCAAATCAGCTTATTATTGCCAAATGGATTCTTCGTGAAATTGCTTACAAATATGGTGTAACAATAAGTCTTGCTCCAAAAATCACTGCCGGCAAAGCGGGCAGCGGCCTGCATATTCACATGAGGCCAATGAAAGATGGGGTTAGTGCTGCGTTGGAGAATGGTGTGTTGAGCAATGTTTCCAAAAAGGTAATAGCCGGAATTCTGGATGTGGCCCCTGCCCTCTGCGCTTTCGGAAACACTATCCCTACAAGCTACCTCCGCCTTGTTCCTCATCAGGAGGCTCCTACAAATGTTTGCTGGGGTGAGAGAAACCGTTCGGCACTTATTAGGGTTCCGCTTGGCTGGGTCGGGACGGGAGATATGGTTGCTAAGGAGAATCCGCTTGAAAAGCCTCATAGCATTGATCTTTCCGGTAAACAAACCTTTGAGTTGAGAAGTCCCGACGGTTCGGCAGATATTTATTTGCTAATAGCAGGTATTTGTGCAGGTGCGCGCCACGGTCTTGAGATGGAGAATGGTCTGGAGTTTGCCCAACGAACATATGTTGATGTTAACATCTTTGACAGTAAGCACAAGGCAAAGCAGGACAACCTGCCTCAGCTGCCATATTCATGCGTGGCGGCTTCGGAGGCTCTGCTTGCAAAATCGGATGTATTCAAGAAGTATGATGTGTTTACCGATGAACTTCTGAATGGTATTGCTCGTCAGCTTGCTTCGTTTGATGATCAAAGCCTGCGTGACAAGATTTCAGTCAGCACTGAGGAGACCATGAAAGTGGTGAATAAATTTATACACTGCGGTTAAGAGTATTTAAAAAATTGACTTTCCCATTATAACCGATTGATTATACTCTTTGTTGATCAGTCGGTTATTGTTTTTTGTTAATTTTTAAGGCAAGTTTTTTAATTTAAAAGTGTAAATTAGGGGACCAAAACTTTGTGTTATGAACGACACCGGTGACAAACGGGCCTCTGCTCCATACAGAAAAAAGTACCTGCACTACATCCTCTTTTTTGTGCTTCTGGCTGCTGCAGTTATTTTATGTAGATATCTTTATATTCTTGATCAGAATCAACAGCGCTATGTCTTTGAAAATGAAGCTAATCATATTGTTGCTGAGTTGGAAGAGGAGCTTGTTTTGTACAAAATTTTACTTAATGGTGGCGCAGGTGTATTTACAGCTTCTGATAAAGTTGACAGAACAGAGTGGCGCCTTTATCACAAATACCAGCAAACTAAAGCAGAGTTTCCAAATTTTCAATCTCTCTGTTATATTCCTCTTGTTAAAAGTGATCAGGCAAAATCGCATACTCAATCTATATGGACGCAAGGTTTTAGCAGATACGAAATAACTCCTCCAGGCCCAAGAGATGAATATGCACCTGTTACCTTTATCGAACCGCTCGACAGTGTAAATATTTTGCATCTTGGTAATGACTACTTCTCAATACCTAAAAGGCGGTTGGCCATGGAGAGGGCAAGAGATGCAGGTGATGTTGTAATATCCGGTGTTATAGACGTGTTTGACGGAGTAGATGTTCAGCCCGGCTTTATGATGGTTACTCCTGTCTATACTAAGGGAATCTTGCCTGTAGCTGTTGAGGAGCGGAGGAGAGAGATTACCGGTTTTGTTGCTGTTAACATAAGAATATCTGAATTTGCAAAATCAGTTGGTAATAAGTCAACCCGGGCGCTAAATATTAAAATTTTTGATAACGACACACTTATAGAAAATGATACGCTTACCGGATTAAGCCCTTTGTTCGTACATTGGGGAACCGGCCTGGATTCGACATCATTAGCTATACCAATGTTCACCGTTCATAAGGTAATAGATTTATATAAACATAGCTGGGTAATAG
>JAUYTX010000104.1 GCA_030695025.1 Bacteroidales bacterium
ATGGTACTAAGATAGTGCTTTTCTGCAAATTATGCAAGCGTTTTAATAATATATTATATTGAATATCAAAATATTAAACCATTTTTAAGGAGCGACTAAGTAACAAGGAGACTGCCGGAGCTCTAAAGCAAATTTATAATCCTGCTATTAAGAACATATATCTGTGCCATCTTAGCGAAAATAACAACACCCCTGACCTTGCATACGATGAATCATTCAAGTCGCTTTGCGAGATAGGGGTGTCGGTAGGTAAAGATCTATCACTGGAGTGTCTTCCCAGAAGAGATCATATCTGTTACTTGGTCTGAATCATTGCGTTTGGCATCAATTCGCGGAAAAATATTGCATTCATAAAAAGTCGTGATGTACCAAACCAATAGGCTCTGAAATTTGGATTATCACAGAAATATATAGCTCCTCTACCGGTAAAAACAGCAGGCATTCCTTTGACTTTCTCAAGATTGGATGCAGACATATAGCCACTTACAAGAGGATCCTTACTGTAATTAACCGGAGTTGTAAATAGTGCTGATGTCTCAGAAATTGTTGTTCTTCCTCTTTTAAACAGAAACAGATTGTCAGATTTAATACCATATAGCAGTGGGTTTCCTCTGTCAATGTCTGCTTTTAATATTACGCCGTTTATTGATGTGTTCCCTCTGTTGTATCTGTTGTCAATATAAGTAAGTTGAGGAGATATAGCTCTCTGATCAGCCTTCTCTTTAATATCTGCGATTCCTATTTCGTTCAATGTGACAAATGCCTGATCTATAGCAATAAATCTATTGCCTGAAATTTGAGACCAACTTTTCAATTTATCATTGACCTCTTTTGGAAACTTATAATTTCCGTTTAGGATTATTGTATTGTATCTTAAAAGATCCAATTCAGGCAGCAAAGAAGCATCAATCATTGAAGCAGGAATTTTGTACTTCTGATCAAGCAGATGCCACAACTCTCCAATAGAGGAGTATGAGGCGCCTCTTCCAATAACTATGGCAATATTTGGTATTGTAATCTTTTGGAAATGTGAACTTCCCAAATCAAATTCAATGCCCATGCTAGTATGTGCCGCTAAAATTCGAATGCAACCCTGATGGTTAAATTCAATAAGTTTTTTATGAATCATATCAGGACTTATCCCTTGTTCATTAACAGAAATAAAAATTGTACCATAATCAAAAGAGTGTTTAACTCCACCCTTTTCAAAAGTGAATGGCATGTCTGACACTTTTAGTTTTATTCCATTTTTTTGCAGAGAATACAATAGGTTATATGATCCTAAATCTTTAAGTTCAAAAAGATAACCAACATTGCTTAATTCAGGTTGGGAATAGTTATTTCCGTTTATCTTTTCTACTTTGTTGCCCACAAGTCCGGCAGTAGTTGTTATTGGCTGGTAGTTGAGGTTCATTGCAAGAGGAAGAGTCCATGCAGTTATGTCATAGAATGTTGTATCGACATAATGTGTAAGTTTATCGAAAAGCGTTCTGATAATTCTGTACTCTTTCTGATCGAGTGGCAAAATATAGCTTGATGAAGCTTCGAACTTTTTACCGTTAACAGTCACATCTTTAGCAAGAGCGTACATATCTACCCTGTGAACTGAAAGAATGTGCAATAACTCCTTCATCAGGCTTTTGTCGCCTTCACTGCTTATAACATAACCTTTAGTTAACCCTTTTGATAACATATTTGAAGCCTCTTTGTAGGCATCCATCTTGTATTTGTTTAGCTCAATCCGCTTATCTATGCCCGCCTTAATTGCCGAATAGGAACACATAGCCTGATATCTGACAATATCTGGAAATTTTACGGTTACACCATTCACAACCTGATGATGTCCTCTTGAGGATGGCATTTCATATAGAATACCTATTGCGCCAAGGAGATCAGGGTACGAAGCTCCCTTTCCCGGATAAAAATTATCGTATACCTCTTTAGTAAAAAAAAGCGAACCGTCACTAGTTATTGCATCGGCGTGATAAAGCGCAATCTCCTCTGTGAGTTTACGGTTTCCGGTAGGAACAATATCATTGACACTACCTTTCATCCCAGGTGAAAAATAGGGATTGCTGGTGCTGCCCTGTTCATGGTAATCGTTTACAAGAACCGGATGCCAGTCAAGAAAGAGTTTCAATCTGTTAAATGTTTCAGGGTGTTGACCCAATAGCCAATCTCTGTTCAGGTCAAACCAATAGTGATTAGATCTGCTACTCGGGGCGGGCTCTCTGAACTCTCTCGAAAACTGATCTGTTACTCCTGAATAGCTTCTTGCAGAGTTTACCCAATTTGCAAACCTCTGAATTCCATCCGGATTTTGAGCAGGTTGAATGATAATCACCGACTCGTTAAGAATTTTCTCAATTTCACTACCCTCTGCTGCTGCGAGGTAATAAGCTACAGCAAGAGATGCATTTACGCCACTGGCCTCATTCCCGTGGACGCTGTACCCAAACCACATGACTACAGGCATATCATTAAGATTCAGCGATGAAGATTTTGAGGGATCTGTAAGCAAAAGTTGATTTTTTTGAATTTCGTCAATTTTACCAAGATTTGCTTCTGAGCTTATAATCAGAAAAATAAGAGGCCTGTTTTCATATGTTACTCCTATCTCTTTAGCAATAACTCTTGAAGATTTTTTCGCAAGCTCTCTCATGTAAAATAGTAGCTGATCATGACTTACATGGTGTTCGCCCGGGTTAAATCCAAGAAACTGCTTTGGTGTAGGTATATCAGGATTTAGCGTATAGTTCCCCTGAGGAAGAAAATAGCTTAATTCCTGTGTATAGGCTGTTGTTTGCAGACAAATAGCAAACAAAACAATAATAATGAACCTTATTTTTAACATATAATTTTTTATTAATCAACAAACTGACTTGCGTAATACTTGGCCGTTAACTTTTCTCCGGTTGCAGCTTCAATCATATCATTCCACTTATGTTTCATGCCGGTTTCAAATACCTTCTCCCTTATCCAGTCTCCAACCTCTTTGTTTCCGGTATATGAGTCATTTTTAATGTTTCCGGATTTTGTAATGTTATTTACAATGTAGTAATGAAACTGGGATGCCAAAAGTTCACCCAGCTGATAATTGTGGTAGTAGCATGGATATAGTGCTACATGGATCTTTGTAGCCCAGTCAGGTTCGTTACGACCTTCAGGTTTGGTTAGCATCTGGTATTTTGAAACCAATGTCCACCAGAGTTCATTAAGATCTTGATTGGGATTTGCATACATCTCTTTTTCAAAGCGATACATAACCTGGGCCCATCTACTGAAAACAAGTTGTTGCAATCTTGAAGATTTATGACAGTCGTCCTGAATCTTCTCCATTTCGGAAAGTGGTAATTCAAGCATTTGAGACATCCATTCAGGATTTCTGGAGAGTCTTCCGAAAAGCATTGCCACAGCCTCTGTTGTGAATGAGTGTGCAGCCTCTCTTAAAAAATATGGATTTGCAGGATTATCGTGTCCCTGAGCATAAACAGCATGACCAAACTCATGGAGCATTGTTCCCATCCACTGTTCGTTATCTTTTATATTACACAAAACTCTGATATCTCCCTCAGAGTCAATATCTATGCAGTATGCATGCTGATTTTTGCCAGGTTTTTCATAAAGATCACTATTAGCCATTATCTGCTCAACATCCAGCCCGATACCCAGATAGTAAGATTTTGTAAGCTCCTCAAGGTTTTTACCTGAGTAATATTTATCAAGTTCCAAGGGGTAAATTTGAGGTGACTCCTGGAAAAATCTTCCCTGATAATGCCAAGGCATAAGCTTCTCTTTTTCTGTTTTATACCTCTTTGCAAAATATGTATCCATCTCATCTTTAAGATTTGCAAAGGCATCTTTTGTAAGTACATCCAATTCATCAAACAATTCAGACACTTCATCAGGTTTCTGACCCGATAGCTCCAGACTCATTGTGTGATAGTTGTCAAACCCCAATGAAATGGCAACCATATTCCTTAATTTCACAATTTCAATGATATCATTGGCAACTAGCGGCCCTATTTTCTTGTGAGCCATCCAAACCTCTTTTAGATCATTGTTGTTAAGTGAGGTCTGAAGTGTGTTTTCTACCTGATTGTCTGAAATTGCAGAACCTTTGTAATTGGCTCTGAATGTTGCATATTTTTGTTCAAGTGCAGCAGAACGCTGAATAATGTCGTTTAAAAGAGCTGTATCAGTTTGATTGCCAAGAAATTTGTTGTAAATAACCTCAAGTTCTCTAATCAGCAGAGGATCTTTAATTTTTTTCTCTTCATTAATTCGTTTCAATTTTGCAAAAAGTTCACGATCTGAGTAGATATTTACAATCTGCATATTTGCGGCAGAATATTTTTCAAACTCCAGAGGATCTCCGGAGATAGTTGCGTTCCAGTAGGCGAGGGCAGCCTCTTTGTTGAGAGGTCTTACCTGAGCTTCTATGTCGTTAATTAAGTTTCTAAGTTCCATCTCTTTTTGTTTTGTGCATCCGAAAAGCACCAGCAAAGTGGTTATAATGATTAAGTTTTTCATATTGTTTATTATTTGAGTTTTCGGGATTTTTTGATTTTCGCTGACAGGATAATTATATCCTCAACTGGTCTGTCGTTTGAATCGGTTGGCTTAGCTGAAATTTTCTCAACGATGTCATAACCTTGGATCACCTCTCCAAATACCGTGTATTGAGTATCTAAATGAGGTGTTCCGCCAACTGTTTTATAGATCTCTCTCCATTCATCAGGAATTGCATGTTGTCCTTGAATATTATTAGCTGCATTTCTTGTGTTAATTCTATTTTCTACTGTTTTAAGGCTCTCATCATCGAATACCTTTCCCTTTACAATATAAAACTGAGAACCAGAAGATTTTCGCTCAGGATTCACACTATCTCCCTCTCTTGCCGCAGCAACTACTCCTCTTTTATGATAAAGACCAGGAATTATTTCAGCCGGAAGGTCGTAGCCGGGTCCTCCGTTTCCATAAAGTTTTCCTACTTCTTTAGCCTTCGAATCCGGATCTCCGGTCTGGATCATAAAATTATCTATAACCCTGTGGAAAAGAATACCGTCAAAAAAGCGCCCTTTAACCAGTTTGATGAAATTATCCCGATGTAAAGGAGTTTGATTGTAAAGGCGAAATGTTATTTCACCCACATTTGTATAAAGTGTAATATAGTTGTATTTTTCTCTCTTTGCCAGCAAGTTAGTGCCGGTCATAATGAGAAACAAAATAATAAAAGCAATCCGTATCAGGGCATTAGCTGATACGGATTTTAAAAAATTAATTTTCATTTTTTAAATATTATTATAACTGAGGCCCTGATGATTTGAGGGCTGCTGCAGCAGGATTATCACAATACTGTTCAAAGTTAGCAATATATTTTGCAGCAAGAGATTTTGCCTTTATTTCCCATTCATTTTTGTCCTGATAGGTATCTCTTGGGTCAAGTATTCCCTGTGATACATTATTAAGTGATTGAGGGATTGTAAGGTTCAGTACAGGAATATGCCTGGTAGATGCACTCTCAATTGATCCGTCAAGAATTGCATCAATGATAGCTCGGGTGTCTTTGATTGAGATTCTTTTACCGGTACCGTTCCAGCCCGTGTTTACAAGATATGCCTTTGCTCCGTGCTGATCCATCTTATCGGCAAGTAATTTAGCATAAATGGTTGGGTGAAGGGTGAGAAAAGCCTCCCCGAATGCAGGTGAAAATGAAGGAACCGGCTCTGTAATTCCCCTTTCAGTTCCGGCAATCTTTGAGGTAAACCCGCTTAAAAAATGGTATTGAGCCTGACTTCTGTCAAGTATGGAAACCGGAGGCAGAACTCCGAAAGCATCAGCTGAAAGGTAAATCACCTTTTTTGCATGACCTGCTTTTGAAGGGAGTACAATTTTATTTATATGAAAAATAGGATAGGAGACCCTTGTGTTTTCTGTTATTGAGCCGTCTGAAAAGTCGATATTGCCTTCATTGTCAACTACGACATTTTCAAGAAGGGCATCTCTTTTAATGGCCGACCAGATGTCAGGCTCATTCTCTTTGCTCAGGTTAATTGTTTTGGCATAACACCCACCTTCAAAATTGAAAACACCGTCTTTATCCCAGCCATGTTCGTCATCACCGATTAAATATCTCTTGGGATCGGCAGACAAAGTTGTTTTGCCTGTTCCTGAAAGTCCGAAGAATACCGCTACATCGCCTTTTTTGCCAACATTGGCTGAGCAGTGCATTGAGGCTATGCCTTTAAGAGGTAAATAGTAATTCATAATGGAAAAGATTCCCTTCTTCATTTCACCTCCATACCAAGAACCTCCAATTATCTGAATTCTCTCTGTCAGATTAAACAAGACAAAAACTTCTGAGTGAAGATTGTGCTCTCTCCATTTAGGGTTTGTGGCCTTTGATGCGTTGATTGACACAAAATCAGGATCCCCGTAGTTGTCCAGTTCGTGCTTTGTAGGCCTGATGAACATATTTGTCACAAAGTGAGCCTGCCAGGCCACCTCCATGATAAACCTTACCTTAAGACGGGTCTCTTCATTTGTACCACAAAATGCATCTACGACATAAAGAGCCTCTTTGTCTGAGAGTTGTTCTCTGGCTATATCGAGGCATTCATCCCAGACCTCTTTGCCTACTGGTTTGTTGATATTCCCATCCCACCATATTGTATTTTCTGTTGTGCCGTCTTTAAGAATGTACCTGTCTTTTGGAGAGCGGCCTGTGAATATGCCTGTTTTAACAGCCACTGCTCCTGTTTGTGTTAAAATGCCCTCTTCAAAACCTTGGTTTGTTCCGGACATTTCTGCTTGATAAAGTTCTTCGTAAGATGGATTATGGATTATTTTTCCGATATTTCGAATACCATAAATTGAGAGATCTAAGTTTGACATAAGATAGTTTAAGTTGTGGTTAGTTTGGGAAGTTGTAGGAAATCATAACGAATTTAAGAAAAATTCTTCACAAAACAGAATTAAAATATTACTATTTTTGCTAATTAATGGACAATATGTTATCTCACCTTGATGTATTAAAACAATACTGGTCTCACGACTCTTTCAGACCAATGCAGGAAGAGATAGTAATGTCTGTTTTGAAAAACAGAGATACTTTGGCCCTTTTGCCTACCGGAGGAGGAAAATCTGTATGTTTTCAGATTCCGGCAATTATGAAAGAGGGAATATGCATTGTTGTTACCCCCCTTATAGCATTAATGAAAGATCAGGTGGAGAATCTCCGGAAAAAGGGGATTAAGGCACTTGCTGTATATTCAGGAATGACATCGGGAGAGATTGATGCAGCATTTGACAATGCAATTTACGGTAACTATAAATTTCTATACCTCTCCCCTGAAAGGCTCAGAAGCGACATTTTCAGAGTACGACTTGAGAAGATGAATGTATCTTATCTTGTTGTTGATGAAGCACATTGCATTTCAGAATGGGGGTATGATTTTAGGCCTGACTATCTTTTAATTAAAGATGTTCTGGAAATTACTGGCCCGATACCGGTTATTGCACTCACAGCAACTGCAACTCCTAAGGTAGCAGCGGATATCGTTGAAAAGCTGGGATTTCGTGAGCCAAATATCATTAAATCAAGTTTTTCAAGAAACAATCTGGCATATATAGTAAGATACTGTGAAGATAAAAATGGACAACTTTTAAGGGTTATCAGAGGAGTAAAAGGGTCGGGTATAGTTTATGTGAGGGAGAGAAAGAGAGCAGAGGAGATTGCCCTTTTTCTTAAAGCTCAGGGGTTATCTGCTGATTCGTATCACGCAGGTTATTCAACCGATTTGAGATCTCGTAAACAGGACGACTGGAAGAGCGGAATCACAGATATTATTGTCTCCACCAATGCATTCGGCATGGGCATTGATAAGCCCGATGTAAGATTTGTGTGCCATTTTGACTTGCCAGAATCACTTGAAGCCTATTTCCAGGAGGCCGGAAGGGCCGGAAGAGACGGGGTAAAGTCTTATGCTGTACAACTGTGGAACAACAACGATGTTAAAAGGCTGAAACAGATTGTGAACATCTCTTTCCCTGAAATTGAATACATTAAGGATGTATATCAAAAACTATACAAGTTTTTTGACTACACCTATGGCACAGGAAAGGGTGATGCCCAAAGGTTCAACCTTGCTGAATTCTCACTTAAATATAAACTTCACGCCGGATCGGTCTATTATGCAATCAAATATATGGAGAGTGAGGGTTATCTGGAGTTGACAGAAGAGTTGGACAATCCATCAAGAGTAATGTTTATTGTAAATAGGGATGAACTCTATATGGTTCAGCTTAAAAATGAGTCTCTTGATTCGTTCATAAAGTCTCTTTTACGAATATATACAGGCCTCTTTTCTGAGTTTGTATCCATTGACGAAGAGTATATTGCCAGAGTCCTAAGAAACAGTAAGGCGGCTGTTACATCTATGTTGATGCGCCTCTCAAGAATGGGAATAATGTCATATATACCCGGAGCCAGATCTCCACTTTTAATATTTAATGAGGAGAGGCTGGAAGAGAAGGGTATATACCTTCCTGAAAGCAGATATAATGCTAAAAAAGAGATGCATATGGGGAGAGCTGAATCCGTAATTACCTATGTATCTCAGGATAGTACCTGTCGCTCACAGTATCTGTTAGACTATTTTGGAGAGGATGATTCTCCTGAATGTGGAGAGTGTGATATATGTATAGAAAACAAAAAGTCAGACGGGAGATATAAAGAAATTGAACGGCAAATAGTTGAGGCACTAAGTAACGGGCCTGTTGAAATAACCGGCTTCACATCCTTTATCTCTGCAGAAAATAAATTAATCATAAGTTCAATAAGGGAGATGTGCGACAGGGGAGTTCTCAAAATTGAGGGAGATACAGTCACCCTTGTTTCAAAGCGAGGATAAACTCTTTAAGCTTATCACTAAGCTTCTGAACAGGTAACCCGACAACATTAAAATAAGAACCTTCTATTCTTTTTATAGCAGTATATCCAAGCCAATCCTGTGCCCCATAGCTTCCAGCCTTGTCATATGGGGAGTAATTATCCAGATAGTAGTTAATCTCATCATCATCAATCTCTTTAAACCACACAGTGGTCTCTGCGGAAAAAGTTGTCTCCTTATCTTTTGACCTTAAGGTAACCCCTGTTGAGACAATATGTGATCTGCCGGACAATCTCCTGATCATTTTGAATGCATCATCTCTGTCAAGAGGTTTCTCAAGTATCTCTCCTTCACAAATAACCAGTGTATCAGCTGTTATAATTATTTCGTCATCCTTTAGTAAACGGGGAAATGAGTGGGATTTTCTGACAGATAGCATTAAAGGAACATTTAATGGATCGAGCGAAGAATCAAATTCCTCAGACACATTGCCATTCAGTTCCACCTTAAAATCTATTCCAAGACCGGCAAGCAGATGACTTCTCCTTGGAGAGGCAGAGGCCAGAATAATTTTATAATCTTTAAGCAGGTTAGCTAATACAGACATAAATACTGATTGTTTTATTAGCCTGAATATGCCTCAGGATTGGCACTCCAAACACCTTGGATTTTGAGAGTCTGTTCAATAACATCCCTGACACAGCCTTTGCCTCCATTAAAAAGTGATACATATTCGCTTACCTCTTTAACCTCATTGACTGCATCTGCCGGGCATGTTGCAAGTCCGCAGCTCTTAAGAATTCCAATATCAGGAATATCATCTCCCATAAACAAAACTTCGTCCGGCTTTAGGTTATATTTTGAACAAAAGTTCAGAAAATCCGGCATTTTATTATGGGATCTTAAATATATGTCTTCTACTCCGATAGGGGCAAACCTTTTAATAATGCTTTCAGACGCTCCACCTGTAATTATTGCAACCGGGTAATTGTTTAGAATGGCCATCCTTACTGCATAACCATCTTTTGCATTATGCGATCGCAAAAGGTCCCCGGATTCAGTTGCAATAACGGTACCGTCTGTAAATACTCCGTCTACATCAAAGGCAAATGCTTTAATCTTAGATAATTTAACTTTATAATTGGACATATAACTTAATTTTCATTATTTATTATTACTAACCCGCTCTCTTCTTTGTTTAAGTATAAGTGTAGAAATTGTCTCGTAAACCAGCTTGTGGTCATCCAAGTTCCTTAGTATCTCAATGTGCTTATCCATTGTCTGATGATCGTCTCTGACTGCAGGGCCTGTCTGGACAAGTGAAGGGTGCTCATAAAGAAATGCCTTTCTCACAGTTTCAATTGCAAGGGGCATTAAATACATCTGATTTTGTCCGGATATATCAAAGGCCAGTCCGGTAAGATAGTTCACAAAATTACTTACAAAAACAGCAGCCGTGTGTACTTTTAGCCGCTCTTCAGAAGAGCATATCTTATATTCTGACTTTAGGGAGTAGCAGAGAGATGTAAGCTCTTCCATCACTCTACTATCATTTGCCTCCAGAAAAAATGGAATTAGTTTAAAGTCAACCGGTTTTGTCTTTGATAGGGTCATCAGGGGGTAGAAGACTCCATATTGTGGCCATTTGCTCAGGAGGCTTATATCAGTAGCTCCGCTTGAATGAAGAACAACCGGCAACTCTTTTTCGCCTTTAAGTGCCTCAAACAGCATGTCTGAGACCTCCTGAATGGAGTTGTCTGACACAGCAAGAATAATAATATCGCTTCCCAGGAGAGCTTTAAAATCAGCAGTACCAGTGGTTATAATTATCTCACTTTTAGTTTTGTGGGGAATCGAAGGTGTGTACTCCAGAATTTCAGGTTTGTTTAAAATGTAGGCGAGCTTGTTTGCCTCATTTAAGTCTCTGCCATATACACAAGGGATTGAGTGCCCGGCACTTTTAAGAGCAAAAGAGAGTCTATAGGCCACATTTCCACACCCCACCAATGATATTTTATAATGCTTCTGTTTATGCATTTAACGTTTTACTTTTACCTCTACCTTACACCTTTTGAAAACACTGGAAGACTTTCGTTTCCTTTGTCGCTTACTGACTGAACACCAAAGAAATAGTTGTCTTTGCTCAAAGGAATCTTTATTTCAGTTCCTTTAACAAAAATCTTTCTTTGCCATACGGGAGAGTCTGTTTCTCTGATAAGCAGATAGTAGCCATTTGGCTTAGCTCCCTTAGCAGGCACTTTCCATGAAATCTCGGTATAATTTGATAGTGATGAGACATTTGTTGAGACATTATTCGGTTCATAGGGAGCAAAGGCCAGGTTCATAAGTGAAGAGAGATTTGCAGAGGTATTTTTGCGCAGATATTCAAAATCAACACCCTCAATTACATCTCCGTATTGCTTTCCATCTCTGATTTCAGTCTTTTGATGGGTTCTGTCATAGTTTTCGTAGAATTCACATATTCTTACAGCTGTAAACCCCTTTCTGTTAAAAGGAGTATGGTCACCACCTCTGCCATAGCGGTCGTTACGATAAATCAGTTTGATTGTAAGATTTTCTGTATATCTCTCTCCGCTCTCTTTAATATATCTGGCAAGTTGCCTTGACGGAGAGTCATTTTCCGCTGAGTTAAAAACTCTCTCCCTTGCCTGGGCCTCGTTTTCTGTGAATGGAATATTCTCAGAAAAGACCCTTACTATTGAGTTGTTTCTTATGTCAGTATCGCTTGAATGGCTGTTGCTTATCATATCGTTATTCAAAACAGCTATCAGATTCCACTTCTCATCCTGAGCAATCTGTGCCATATGGGCAGCACCCAAAAGACCATGCTCTTCGCCGGACAGGAACATAAGTTTTATTGTAGCGCCAATCTCTTTACCGGCAATAATTCTTGCGATTTCCAGTAATGCTGAAACTCCGCTCAGGTTGTCGTTTGCACCGGGAGCAAAAGTGGTAGAGTCGGCGTTATCCTCCGAACGGCTGTCATAATGAGCAAGCAGAGCAATTACCCTGTCGTCCGATGGATTCCCTTTAATGGTTGCAACAATATTTGTAAGTGTAATCTCTCTGCCCAAACGTGTCCCGGCTCCTCCGGCTTTGTAGTTTACTCTCTCAACTGTAAAACGGCTGTCGGATTTTGCATACTCTTTGAGCTTTCTCTCAATATATGTTGCTGCAGCACCAATTCCAAAATCAACCCTGTTTTGAGAACTTAAATTGTGGCGGGTGTGAAATTTTAGGAGGCCTGAGACATTCTCCCTCATATTATCTGTGGAGATCTCATTTACAGCTGCCTCAATTCTGGGATCTTTGTTGATGATTGTCTGCGAAAAAGCAGTGTTGACTAGAAAAAGAGCAAGTGCTACAAGCAATGTCCCTTTTATAAATTTCCAGTTAGCATATGTATTCTTCATATTCTTAAAAAATGTTATACGAAATTTATTAGATTAGAAATAATTTCATGTTTACTGAATTTCCGACATATATTTCATAACCCTTTTCAGTACCTTCTTGTTTTTTCCCGGAATCAGAATTGTGTGGTTGCCCAGATATGAATTAAGGTAGTCATCCATGTCATCTTCTGATTTAAAGGTAAACTTAATTTGAGTCCTGCATCTTTCAATTACAGAGGTGTTTTGAACCACCTCGCCTTCAAATATATAAAACTTATTTAGCTTTTCACCTGCGCATTTGAAAAGAGTATATTTACCCAACGACATTTTGGCCTTAACTCCAATTCCCAATTTTGATTCATAGTGGCTTGTAAGGATAAACTCTTCAGATAAAGAGAGTGGGGCTGTACAGTGAGCAAAATCGATACTGTTGTCAACCCTTTCTATCGAAGAGGGATTTGCCATAAAAGAGATTTTACCACAAAATACCCTTGAAATTATCATACTCCACGTCGAAGGTATATCGCCTTCGCAACCGGCTGTAATGCCTTTGTCGTTAAGTAAAGCAAGAGCCAAACATGCTGTTGTGTTGCAAGGAACAAGAATGTCGAAACATTTAATGGTAAGAGAGGTAAGTTTGAACTTCTCACAATATTTTAAAAGTACATTATAGAACCTTACGGCATCTTCCAATGTCTCTTCCTTGGTGTGCATATCCAGACGGGTGGCAACTTTGCGGGCAAAGTCTGTAACATATGCATTCTTAAGACTCTCTTTTTCAAAATTTTTGATTATCGCATGTGGATCAATTTCAACGAATGTAACTCCATATTTTTCTCCAATGTACCCTTTGTCAATTTTTGAAGATATTAGCCATGGAGACTCTCCTCCAATCAGCCCGATTCTCTCACTTTTTAACTGCGAAAAACCTCTTTGAATAACTGCAGTATAATCAAGGTCTTCTAGTATCTCCTCTATTACTTTCCTTGAGGGCTCAATTGGAAATACTATATGTTTATGCATAATGTTGTTGTTATGCATCCATGAACAAATCTCCAGGGATGCCGCAAGAGAATTGTGATAAGAATCACTCAGAATAACAACAGGTTGAGGAATCAATTTATGGATTTTAAGAAAGAGTTCCTCTGTACCACCGGTAGCAATAAAAAGAACCGTAAACCCATCCGGCAGTGAATCGGCAGATATTTGTTCATAAGAAAGCTCTTTCGTGACAAAGTGAGACCTCAGGACGGGCAGTATCTCTCTGTTCATGGTAATCTCCTGTGCATCGCCATGAAGGGGAGAGGAGAGTGTAATTATGTTAAGCGATTTTTCCATTTTCTTAATTATATCCAACAAAGTTAAAAAATTATCGCGATGAAGATTTTTGTTTATAATTTCATTGTTTGTAATTTCAACCGTTATTTAAAGTATCTCTAAAGTATCTCTAAAGTATCAAAACCAAGATCCCACTTAAATGTGGTTTAAAAACAACTATTATATAGGCAAATAAACAAATACCAACCTAAACGGTTATTAAATATAACTGCTAAAGAAATTATGAATGACCATTCACATAATCAGAGTGCAAAAAGCAATAGCTCTAAAAACATTGCCTACGCATTTGTTTTAAACCTCTCATTTGCGCTGATAGAGCTTGTTGGTGGGCTTTTTACAAATTCGGTTGCAATTCTCTCTGATGCTGTGCACGATTTTGGTGATTCGTTATCACTTGGAGTAGCATGGTATCTTCAAAAATATTCGCAAAAGAGGGGAGATCGTTTTTACTCTTACGGATATAAAAGGTTTTCACTACTCGGGTCAATTTTCATTTCGCTGGTTCTTGCAATCGGATCGGTATTCATTATTCAGGAGAGTGTAAAGAGGATTATTGAACCACAACAGGCTCATGCACCTGGGATGATCATACTGGCTGTGATAGGGATTATTGTTAATGGAGCTGCAGTGCTGCGCTTAAAGCACGGTACGAGCCACAATGAAAGGGCTGTTTTATTGCATATGATGGAGGATGTGTTGGGTTGGATTGCTGTATTTATTGGAGCGATTCTAATGTATTTCTTTGATCTGCCATTCCTCGATCCTCTGATGTCTCTCATTATAACCGCCTGGGTTCTATGGAATGTTTATCGCAACCTCAGAAACACCGTAAAAATAATGTTGCAGGAGGTTCCTCAAAATGTAAACATTCAAGAGCTTGAAGACAGTTTACTCACAATAAATGAAATAACATCAGTTCACGATCTGCATCTTTGGACTCTTGATGGTGAAAACCACATTTTAACACTTCACGCTGTGGTTGCCGATGAAACCGATTCATTAACAATTTGCAATCTTAAGGAGAAAATGAGGGAGATTGCATCTTCGCTTGGAATAGAGCACATAACAATTGAGATTGAACGCACCGGAGAGGCCGGTAACTGCAAATACACTCACACCTGCATGTAAAATCCCAGCGCCACTTTAAAATTTTAAGTAGCTGCGCATTTGCCTAATTATATGATATTTACAAAGCCCATCTGTAATAATACGCATAATTTGTTTTGTAATACGCTGAATAATAATTAAATGCTAAGTGCCTTGAACTGTTTAAAAAAGTGGCGCGGAGATTATTACTTTTTCTCTGCGCCACATTATTGAATATGTATATGTAAACAGGCTTATGCCTCCTTTACATGTTCCTCCTTAACTGCCTGGAATGCACTTAGCTGGCATGGTGAGAAATTTTTCAGGTAGCTGAATCTTTCGTCATTCCATGATTGAGATTTTGTGATGTAAATTTGCGCAGAGTTGTCAAAGCTGTCGTCTATCTGAGCATCATTCAACAAAAGGTATGACATGGCTATGTGTGCTGCCATCTCTACAACTCTTCGGGCGTGGAAATCGATGTACTCGTTGTCTTTGCCAACTAACATTTCTACGGCCTTCTCATACTGATTTGTCATTTCGACAATAATCTTTTTGAGTTGTTCGTACTCAGCCTTCACCGGTTTGTTCTCATATTCACGAAGCTGGGCCAGGTAACCTCCGTTGGTTACGTATCTCTGAGCAGCCACAACCTGAAGTTGTGACGTGCCTTCGTATATGGTTGTTATTCTGGCATCCCTGTAAATACGTTCAATAGGGTAGTCCTTCATAAAGCCCGAACCACCGTGAATTTGAAGAGAGTCGTATGCATTCTGGTTTGAATACTCCGATGCCATAAGTTTGAGCATAGGAGTAAACATATCTGCTAACTTTTGGAACTGTTTTGATTCAGTTCTCTCTTCGGGAGTGAGCTTTCTTGTCTCTGCAATAAAGCCATAAGATTTATAGATATCAACAAACCGGGTTGTTTCATAAAGAAGAGCCCTTGAAGCCTGTAATTTGGCTTTAATCACTGCCAACATCTCATAAACAGCCGGGAATTGAATGATAGGCTTACCAAATTGAGCTCTTTCATGAGCATACTTTAATGCTTCGCGGTATGCTGCTTCTGAGATACCAACCGACTGGGCACCAACTCCAAGTCTTGCACCATTCATCAGCGACATCACATACTTTATAAGGCCCATTCTGCGCTCACCAACCAGTTTGGCAGGAGCGTTGGCAAATACTAGTTCACAGGTAGGGGATCCCTTTATACCTAGTTTGTTCTCTATTCTTCTTACGGTTACACCTCCCCACTTCTGATCATGTACAAAGTATGAAAGGCCTCTGCCGTCAGTAGTGTTTTCTTCTGAGCGGGCTAGTACCAGTTTAATCTGGGCATCACCGTTTGTAATGAACCTCTTAACACCATTCAGGTACCACATACCATCCTTCTCGTTAAGTGTAGCCTTGAGCATAACTGCCTGAAGATCACTTCCGGCATCCGGCTCTGTAAGGTCCATAGAGCAAGTTTCACCCTGATGAATTCTAGGTAGAAACTCCTCTTTAATCTCTTCAGTGGCAAATTCATGAATAGTTTCGGCACAATCCTGAAGACCCCAAATGTTTGCGAAACCGGCATCGGCTCTTGCAACTATTTCGGCAGCCATAACATACGGAACCATTGAAAAATTAAGTCCTCCAAACTCTCTTGGAAGAGACATTCCGTATAGACCGGCTTGAGTAAGAGTGTCCTGGTTTTGCTGAGTACCTTTTGCATAGGTCACTCTTCCATTTTCATGATGAGGGCCGGAGTGGTCAACCTCTTCGGAATTTGGAAAGATAACATCACCGCAAATCTCTCCAAGAATCTCCATAACCTTATCGTAAGAGTCAACTGTATCTTCGAAAGATGAAGGTGCATAGTCAATATTTCCTGAATCTTTAAAATCCTGTTCTTTGAGCCTCACGATTTTAGACATCAGAGGGTGACTGAACTGAAATTTTAAATCGTTATTATCTTTATAAAAATTGGCCATACTATTTGCTGTTTAGTTTGTAAGATTTAATCATCCTCGGGATAATTTCATTCAGGTCGCCTACAATCGCGTAGTCGGCAATCTGATGAATTGGAGCCGCAGGATCGTTGTTTATTGAAATTATCATTGCAGACTGGTCCATTCCGGCTGTGTGCTGGATCTGACCTGAAATACCCACCGCAATATAGAGCTTTGGTCTTACTGTGACCCCGGTCTGTCCGATTTGCCTTGCAGATTCTGCGAACCCCGCATCAACAGCGGCTCTTGAGGCTCCAACCTCGGCACCAAGCACTGCTGCAAGATCGTAAAGAAGTTTAAAGTTCTCTTTTGAACCTACTCCAAAACCCCCGGCAATAATTACCGGAGAGCCTTTGATATCAATTTTACGCTCCTCAATGTGTCTTTCAATAATCTCAACAACAAAATCTTCATCTTTAAGAATAGCAGCAGAGTCAATTACCTTAACTTTACCCTTTACAGCCACTTCAAGAGCCTCTTTCTTCATAACTC
>JAUYTX010000007.1 GCA_030695025.1 Bacteroidales bacterium
AAGAGGGCTTGTGATGTAGTAATATATAAATATCCATTTTCAGGATTTATAAAAAAATTAACCAACCGATTATATTCACCTGGTCCTCTGCCCTTTTTGTTAAACTTATTTAAGTACTTCCCTTCGTTATCAAAAACATAAATACTTTCTGATTGATCGCTTACATAAATTCTATCACATTCATAAACAATGTCTCTTATGGTTCCTATGAGTGCACTGTCATTTGTTTCAAGCTGAATATATTTAAGATCAGATGCATAGTTACTTAGATTGATCAACTCATAATTATCAATGGAATTTTCAATATCAATAACAGCAACTTTTCCTTTATAGGCATTTTCATTTGTACAGGATGTAAACACCAAAAACATGAATACCACACTCACTCCGGTGATTTTTAGTATGTTTTCTCTTATGTTAAGCTTCATACAACAATGGTTGAATTAAAATTTTAAGACACTATTTGAATTTTGCAATTGCCACTACAGGGTTGTCTGTATCTTTCAGTTTTGAGACAATCTCTTTTAAATCACCTTTTACATCATATACTTCTGCATGCTCAATAATTTTTACCGCGCTAAAGATAGCTGATGCAAGATCATCTTTTGAAATGTGTGCCGGAATAAACGGAGGTCCATTTTTAATATCTTCCCTGAAGCCCAATTTTCCCTTAACAGGTTGATTCATAAGATTAAAAAACCCGGTCTGTTTGTCATAAATACCGTAGCAATTAGCTTTTGGGACAGTTATGACTCTGTTATTAGCCTGAACATACTCATTATAAGGCTCATGCGCATAATCTCTCATAAAGAAATTCAATATTACCAATCGAGTAGTTTCAATATAATATTGTGTATCAAGGCTGATATGATCCCCTTTTGTCAGGGTAATTTTTTTTCTATCAATAGATTTATTGATAAAACCCCCATAATTAATTATAAACGATGGATAATAATTAAGGTTCTGGTCGAGAGTAAATATTGAATCGTTAGCAGAATTTATTAATCTTGCTTCGGTTTTAACAATGTAAACTGTAGGAGACCAAGTATTATAAGCCTTATCTCCGGTAACTGGACCATTCTCTCCCATCATCGTCTGAACAAACTCTTTAGGCATATAATCCGGAGCTTTTGAAAGCGGAATTTCGAATAAAATATTTGAAACTGAATCAAATACAACACCGTGAACTTTGACATTTTCGCGACACAATTTCCCGACTGACGAGATATAACAATTATGATTAATTTTTTTAGGGGCCTCCAGACTCCCGATTTCAATTACCGGAATTTTTACAGTTCTGATATAATCTCCATCTTTGTTATACTCTTTTAAAGCTTTTTCATTTGGAAATAATCCGTAAACATTAAAACCACCCGTAACAGGATCTATTTCAATTTGTGACAAAAGAGAGTACTCTTTAGGACCGCGTCCTGCTTTGTTAAAAGTAAAAATGTACTTTCCGTTTAAATCAAAAACTTTAACATCCCTGATATTTACACCTTTGGATATAACATAAATATGTCCTTTTTCGACATAAACAACTGCCTTGGATCCTATCAGCGAGCTGTCGGTTGTCTCTAGGGCAACATATTTAATATCGTCTGCAACTTCACTAATATTGACAATTTTACCCCCTCCTACTGCTCCTGCAAGATCTATGACCTTGATTTCTCCTGTTTGCAATTCAACATCAGTTTTGCAGGAGATTGTTGTCAATAAAGCTATTGCAACAATAGTCAGAAATCTATAAATTTTCATAAATTTTTGTTTATTTGGGAGTTACTATTATTATTACAGGATTGTCGTTTTCTGTAAGCTTAGAGGCCAGTTCAACAGCAAATTTGTTTTCGGGATTCTTTTCTGCCTCAATAATTATATCAATTGCATTTCTGAAGTTTATCAGCTCTCCATTGTTGCCTGTAAATCTAGGCCAGAACGGAAATCCTCCCTTAATGTCCTCTTTAAATCCCATTGTGCCCTTTTCCGGTTGATTAAGGAATGTGAGATTGCCCTTTTTCTTATCGAATATGGCATATACATTAGTGTTTTTTGTAATATTCTCTTTCCCGTCAAGACCCTTGCTTGTTCTTTCAATAGGTTCGGGTGCCATTGCCCTCAAATTGAAAATGAGGAGAAGAAATCTGTCAGTCTCAGAAAATGCGGTAGATAATGATACAAAGTTTGACTCATTGTTGGTGTGTGTATCATAATCCATATCCTTTGGTGAATGATACTTTCCATATCCTAAGACATATTTATCCGAAATTTGTCCTTTACTGTCTATACCAAAAATCGTATCACACTCAGCCATCATAAACTTAACCTCATCTTTGTGTTTTATCAGATAAGGGGGGTCAATTCTCATATATACCGCCATCCCTCCATTTACCTGCTGCATTTTCATACTGCTTAAACTTGTTGTTATCTTCTCACTCAGTATATTGAGAGAATCAACATAAGCTGTAACTCCATATTTAAACTCCATCTGTCCCTCCAGACGACTAGTTTGATACCAACCAGATACAATAAAATCAGAAATTTTCACAAATGACTGGGAACGCGCTTTTTGGTACACTTTATCAATTACCTCAATAAAGTTACCATCTGAGTCATATCTTATAATTCTGCCCGATCTGTCCATAATCTCAATTCCGCCATCAGTGTCATTTACCTGAAATGTACTTATATCTACATACTCCTCCGGCCCTCTTCCTACTCTGGAGAATTTTTTGATGAACTTACCATCTTCAGAAAAGATACTTATTGTATACTTATTGTCAGAGACATATATTTTCCCCTTGCTGAGTTTTACGTTCCAGACATTCCCGATTACTGATTCTGCATTTGTTTCAAGACGAACATATTTTATGTCCGAAGCAATTTCGCTTAAATTGACTACACTGCCCTTTCCTACAGCCGATTCAACGTCAATAATACCTTTTCCTGATTTTGAATTATTAGTACCACACGAAGCTGCAACGAAGATTATTAAAGCTGCAGAAAGGATACCGGACCAATGAATTTGTTTCATATGATTTGATTTTAAAGAGAGTTACTGTTAACAAAATAGAATCATCGGCTGTAAAACAGCACCCGCTATATTCCATACTGGTATATATATTAAGGTTAACGGATTCTCAGTTACTCTCTCCTCCGGCCCAAGATAAACATCTGCCCTCAAAAATTGTTCCAGCGTTGATTTAGAGGGAGATATTTATCTACAAATTATAAATAAAAGTGAAATTGTGGCAACTATTTTCAAAATGAGATAAAATTAATGTTACTTTTATTTGCATATATTACATTTTTTGTAACTTTGTGCCATATTTCGTAATACATATTTCAATTGACTCATTTATGGATAAAAAGATAAAATCACGAAAAGAGGCTCATATTCTAAGTGCCGGAAAGGAACTTTTCTGGAAATTTGGCTTCAAAAAGGTCTCAGTAGAGGAGATTTGTGATAAGGCAAAAGCGAGCAAAATGACATTTTACCGTCTTTTCCCTAATAAAACCGAACTTGCTAAAAAGGTTCTGGATTATTTGATTGATGATGGGATGATTAAATTCAGGGAGATACTCAAAGCGGACTGCCCTGCCTCAGAAAGAATGCAGAGAATAATTGCACTTAAAGCAGAAGGAACTCAGGAGATGAGTCAGGTGTTCATAGAGGATGTTTATAATGATATTGGATCTGACCTGCAAGTTTATGTAATGACCAGGAGTACAGATGCATGGAATGGCATTATTGATGAATTCAGGGATGCTCAGAAAAGAGGTGTTTTCAGGGATGATTTTAGACCCGAGTTGTTACTTTCGTTAAGCAAAAACATGACAACCGTGCTTAACGACCCATACCTGACCGGATTGTATAAAAACCCTCAGGAGCTAATACTTGAACTTACAAGGATAATGGCATACGGAATTGCACCAAATAATATGTAAATCCAAAATGAAAAAACACACAATATATAATCTCTTTACAGTTTTAACCTTAGTATTATCCATGCTGCCGGGTATTACATACTCACAATCAGGGGCATCGGAAAATCCAACCATCTCATACAAAGGTCAGCTAAGCGGAGTGGCAAACATAGGAACCGCGAGTAGTATCACTTTAGGCGGGAGATATATACCACAATTCAACTTCGAGGCCGGAGATAAGTTTACAGGAAAGAATAATTTAAGGTATGAGTTTGAGGCAGCAGCCAACATCTACTCAAACGCCGAATTTTTCAGAAAGGGAGAGATGAGCAGATGGGATGGAGACATAAAGTTATACAGAGGATGGGGAAAGATAGCAACAAACAGATCTGAACTCCGCGTCGGACTTCAAAAAATAAATTTCGGATCAGCAACAATGCTTCGGCCACTAATGTGGTTCGATAGCATGGATTCAAGAGATCCCCTTCAACTTACTGATGGAGTGTGGGGAGGATTAGGAAGATACTTTTTTGCCGATAATTCCAACCTGTGGCTTTGGGTACTTTACGGCAACAACAAATCAAGAGGATTCGATATTGGAATCACATCACAAAAGAGCCCGGAATATGGAGGAAGATTTCAAAAAGCACTCCCATCCGGAGAAGCAGCACTTACCTTTCATCACAGAAAGGCCGATTTACTTCCATCCTCAACAGAATTCAGACTGCTCCCTGAGCTTAATGGGATCCCAGAAAACAGACTAGGTCTTGATGCCAAGTTTGACGTTACAATAGGTTTGTGGGTTGAGGCGTCATGGGTTAATAAAAGTCAGGACTTAGGAATGTTTACTAATCAGCACATGGTAAATATAGGTGCAGATTATACATTTGGCATTGGTAACGGGCTTAATTTAATCTTTGAACATCTGATTATATCTTTTGACAGAGAAGCATTTAAATTCTCAAACAGAGCCAATATCTCAGCTCTATCTGCAAGCTACCCTCTGAGTATGTCCGATAATTTAAATTTTATACTGTATTACGACTGGGAAAACGGAGGTCTCTACAACTTTGCAAACTGGAGACACAACATTAAAAACTTCTCATTTCATGTAATGGGGTATGTCAATCCAAATAATAATGATATTCCTTTAGTCTCAACCGGCACATCACTGTATAGCGGAAACGGAATTCAGTTTATGCTGGTATATACACACAAACACTCAACCAAAAAGTAAAACAAATTACAGACAATATTTAATTCATAAATCCATGAACAACAACGTAGTAAATCTGGAGAATGTGACAAAGAGGTTCCCTGCCGGCAAGACAGAGTTTACAGCACTAAACAAAATCAACCTCTCATTCGGCAAAGGCGAATTTGCCGGGCTTGTTGGTCCAAGCGGATCGGGAAAAACAACCCTGCTTAATATTATCGGCTCACTTGACATCCCCACAGAAGGAAAAGCGATTGTCCTTAATAAAGATATAGGACAATTATCTCATAAAGAGGCAGCTGCTCTAAGAAATTTCGGAATAGGATTTATTTTTCAAACCTACAATCTTTTGCCTGTCTACTCTGTATTTGACAATGTTGAGTTTGCCCTTTTACTCCAGAAAATGCCTTCAGACAAAAGAAAAAAAGCTGTTATGGAAGCACTTGAGTGGGTTGGACTGGCAGATAGAGCCCATTCAAGACCCTCAACCCTTTCGGGAGGTGAATGTCAAAGAGTTGCAATTGCCAGGGCAATGGTTAAAAAGCCCCAAATCGTACTCGCGGACGAACCCTCAGCAAACCTTGACTCAAAAAATTCCCACCATATAGTTCAAACAATGAAACGTTTGAACCAGGAGCTAAAAACCACATTTATCTTTTCTACACATGACGAAAAGGTGATGCAGTATCTGGACAGAATCATATATCTCAAAGACGGTATGGTTGAAAAAGATGAGCAAATAATCACCAAATAAATATTTGTGTTATGCTGGAATTTAAATTGGCACTAAAGAACCTTTTGGGTTCAGGCCTGAGAACCTGGCTAAATGTTACGGTTCTCTCCATTGCCTTTGTTATAATAATATTTTATAACGGAATGCTGGACGGATGGAATATGCAGGCAACCAACGACACAAGAGCATGGGAGACAGGAGCCGGTCAATTCTGGCATCCCGATTACAACCCATACGACCCTTTTACATTTGCAGATTCCCATTCCAAAATGGAGGAGGGTATTTTGGCCCTCGAAGAGAAGGAAATGGCTACACCGGTACTTATTACACAAGCCACAGGATACCCGGGTGGAAGATTGGTCAATATTTTATTAAAAGGAGTGAGTCCAAATCAAAAAATATTATCTATACCATCTCATCTGCTTAAAGATAACCCTGATGACCCATACTATATTCCCGCCATTATCGGAAACAGAATGGCTCAAAACCTACGACTTAAAGAGGGAGAGAGAGTGCTTGTAAGATGGCGTGATGCAAACGGAACATTTGATGCCAGAGAGGTTACCATAACAGGTATTTTCAAGACAACAGTTCCAACCATTGACGCAGGACAAATCTGGATTCCTCTGGAAAAGCTTCAGGAACTTACCTCTATGACAGGAGAGGCAACCTACGCAGTAATCTCTCCTAATGCAGCTGACCTGCCGGAGCATACCAAATGGATTTATAAAGATGATAAGGCCCTTCTTAAAGACCTGGCAGATATTATGGCCGCGAAAAAAGGAAGTTCAAGGGTGATATCATCCCTCTTACTTGCGATCGCTCTCCTTGCAATATTTGACACTCAAATATTGTCAATCTTCAGAAGGCAAAAAGAGATAGGAACCTATATAGCACTGGGTATGACAAGGATGAGAGTTGTAAGACTGTTTACGATTGAAGGGACAACACACTCATTTCTTGCTATTCTTGTGGGAATGGCATGGGGAATGCCACTCCTTTTATGGATTCAGAGAAACGGTATCCCGATGCCGGCAAACGCCGACCAGGCCGGAGTTGCAATTGCAGATAAAATTACCCCTTACTATGGTGGAGGTATGATAATGGCAACAGTTCTTCTTGTAGTACTATCTTCATTGATAGTAAGTTATATGCCTACTAAAAGAATTTCAAAAATGAAGCCTACAGATGCACTCAGAGGCAAACTGGTTTAACGGTTAAAAAAAAACTAGAAATGAAAAAGTTTTTACTGAAAGGAATACTTAAAGACAGAGGCAGAAGTTTGCTGCCAATTATAGTAGTGGCAACGGGATCACTGCTAACAGTGTTTTTGTACAGCTGGCTAACCGGAGTTATGGGTGAATCCATAGAGATGAATGCAAATTTCAACACCGGTGAGGTAAAGGTGATGACAAAGGCATATGCGAAAGAAGCCGAACAGTTTCCCAACGACCTTGCGATTCTGGATGCAGAGTCTCTTATTACTCAGCTTAGAGAGTTTGAACCCACTGTAGATTGGGTAAAACGTATTAGATTCGGTGCACTGGCAGATTTCCCCGATTCACTAGGAGAGACACGTGGTCAGGGTCCGGTAATCGGATGGGGAATTGATCTTCTAGGAAGCAATTCAAAAGAGCCGCAAAGGTTCAACCTTCAAAGCTCGCTAGTGAGAGGAGTAATGCCATCAAAAGAGGGAGAGGTTCTCATAACAGAGGAGCTGGCAAAGAAATTTTCAATAAACCCGGGTGAAAGCTTTACACTCTTTGGTTCAACAATGGAGGGTGGGTTCGCTTTCTATAACCTCACCATCTCCGGCACCATTATTTTCGGAGCTACAGGAATTGACAGGGGAGCCGTAATTATGGATATAAATGATGCACAGAGGGCCTTTGGAATGGAAGGGGCAACCGGAGAAATTTTAGGATTTCTTCCTGACAGGTATTTCAATATTGAGGGTGCAGAGGAGATTAAAACCAGGTTTAACGCCTTGAATCTGGAGGCCTCAAATGGTGAATCCGATGAATTTGCCCCAGTAATGATCACCCTGAGAGATCAGTCGGGAATGGCAGAGATGCTTGACTACACTGGCGCTGTAAGCGGACTTATGATTTTCATATTTGTCTCTGCTATGGCAATAGTTCTCTGGAACGGAGGGCTTCTGGGAGGACTGAGGCGATACACCGAATTCGGAGTTAGGCTTGCAATGGGAGAGGACAAGGGACATATCTACCGTTCACTGCTTTATGAAGCACTAATGATAGGTACAATCGGCTCAGTTATAGGAGTGGCAATTGCCTTACCGGTGGTTTTCTATATAAATGTACACGGAATAGATCTGGGAGGCATGATGCAGAACGCAACCATGATGATGCCAACTGTTGTCAGAACGCATATCACCCCTACAACCTATTACATTGGGTTTATACCGGGAATATTCTCAATGGTACTGGGTAATGCTCTGGCAGGAATAGGGATATACAAACGTCAGACTTCCAAACTATTTAATGAGCTTGAAGTCTGAGATTTAATACCCAAATAAATGAATGTACGATTAATGATTGATTGATATAAATGTATAAATGACATTAAAATGAAAATATTTAATAATACTTTTACTAGGATAATTCTCATAATTATCTCTACATTAATTACTTTGCAGCTGACAGGCCAGAATGGGAAAGAGATTCTTGAGAAAGTCGACCAAAACCTATCCTCAAAAAACAGAATTATTGAATCGTCACTGACTATTCACGGGAGAAGGTCAAGCAGAACAATAACCTCAAGAAGCTGGACAGAAGGAGATAAAAAATCTTTTACCGAATATCTTACTCCTGCTTCAGAGGCCGGCACCAAGATGCTTAAGCTGGATGGACAACTGTGGATATACACCCCTTCGGCAGACAGAACAATTCAGATTTCAGGACACCTGTTAAGGCAATCGGTAATGGGCTCCGATCTCTCTTACGAGGATATGATGGACGACAGAAAACTGAGTGATGTTTACAATGTAACAGTAACAGGAAAAGACACCCTGCAGAAAAGAGATGTATTGGTACTGGAACTTGTTGCCAAAGTAAGTGATATTGCGTACTACAAACAAAAGATGTGGATTGATGCAGAGAGATATGTCCCTCTCAGACAAGAGATGTATGCAAGAAGCGGTCAACTTTTAAAGCGAGCAGAGCTCACCGAAGTCAAAAGGATTCAGAATCGCTGGTACCCGTCAAAAGTTGTTTACAAAGACATGCTTAAAGATGGTAAAGGCACCGAATTTGTTACCTCGTCTATCAAATTTGACCAGACAATTCCCGAACATATATTCAGTAAGGCCTCCCTCAGATAAACATATCTAAGAGATTTTGCTCAAGTCCGTTAATTAATCTAAATTTGTTGGATTAACACTGTAATTAACGGACATATGAAAAATTTTCTGAAAATAATAGCCGGCACATTCATAGGATCACTCCTTGCAATGGTGCTCGGGTTTTTTATTCTGCTTGGGGTAATCGGCTCAATGGCCACTCTGTCGAGCAGCGCAAAACCGGTCGTTCCAAAATCGGCCGTACTGTCACTAAACTTTGGAACCAAAATAACCGAGCAATCTGTTGATGACCCTTTTGCTATGTTCAATCCTTTCGGGGGCACAGATTCCAAAGCTCAGGGTCTGCTAAACTTTATTGAGACAATTGACAAAGCAGCATCAGACAAGGCTATCAAATTCATTTACATGAATGTAACAAATCTTAATGCAGGCATTAGCCACATTGAGGAGATAAGATCTGCACTTGTAAGATTCAGAGAGAGTGGTAAACCAATTATCGCCTACGCCGACAACTTCTCACAGCCGGCTTACTATCTTGCTACAGCTGCAGATAAAATCTACATGAACCCGGGTGGAATGGCTCCACTGACAGGCTTAAGCATAAGCTCACTTTTCTTTAAAGATCTGCTCGATAAAGCAGGGTTGGAGGTTCAGCTTATCCGCCATGGTAAATTTAAAGCAGCCGCAGAGCAGTTTATAAGTAATAAAATGAGCAGCGAAAACAGGGAGCAGATTCAGTCATATATTGATGCAGTATGGAATACCTGGGTTGAAGATATCTCTGCCTCAAGAGGAATTACTCCTGAAAGAATCAACCAGATGGCTGACAATCTTGAGCTTCACTCAGCAACAAAAGCTCTGGAAGAGAACTTAGTAGATGGTCTTATGTATAAAGACAAACTAGTAGACACATTGGCTAAATTGTTTGGTGTAGAGAATGAGAAAGATCTTAAAATGATCTCTTCAACCAATTACTCAAAGGCTACACAAAAGGTAAACTTTAAGGAGAAAAACAAAATAGCAATTATTTATGCCGACGGTGAGATTATTATGGGAAAATCTGACGAAAACATTGCTTCAGACTCTTTCATCGAACATATTTCAAAAGTTAGGAAAGACAGTTCAATTAAAGCTGTTGTTTTCAGGGTTAACTCCCCGGGCGGATCTGCTCAAAGCTCAGATATTATTGACAGAGAGCTTGCTCTGCTAAGAGAGAAAAAGCCGGTTATTATTAGTATGGGTGATTATGCTGCATCCGGAGGTTACTGGATAGCCGCCAAGGCAGACAAGATTATCACAAACAATACTACGCTTACAGGTTCAATAGGAGTATTCAGTATGGCTCTGAACGTTCAGAAGGGGCTTAAACAACATCTTCATATTAATGCAGAAACAGTTACAACAAACCGTTATAGTGATATAATGTCAGGTTACAGATCTCTTGAAAACAAAGAGATTGAATTTATTCAGGCAGCCATTGAGGAGATATACACCGATTTTATCAATCTGGTTGCTGAAGGAAGAGAGATGACGCCTGAAAAGGTTGACGAAATTGCACAGGGCAGAATCTGGTCAGGGCTGGATGCCATAAAAATTGGTTTGGCTGATGAGCGCGGAGGCCTTAAAGAGGCGCTGAATGCTGCTGCAAGTGCGAGTGGAGTAGAATCATACAGAATTGTTGAGTATCCTGTAAAGAAGAAACAGCTTGACAAGATAATGGAGATGATTTCAGACGGAGCTTATGCTGCAAAAGCTGTTTCTAATCCTGAAATGTTAATGGAGAATGCCTATATGTATCTCAAGAATGAGAGCGGAATCAAACACTTCGCAAGATTGCCTTTCAATCTTACATTTCAAAACTAGGCAGATCAGTTGATTATTGTAATTTCGAGAATGTTTTTGGTATGAGCGGTAATTTTATACCGCTCATCTATTCTCTGGCCAATAAGCGCAACAAGTTTATCCCCCGAAGTCATAACTGGCTGATAACTTTTGCTAACCTTATCCATTTTAATATCGGTAAGATAGTCACTAACTTTTTTATAGCCGGTCATACCCAAAGGCATAAATTTATCCCCTTCTGACCATCTCCTGCAAATGAGCGGAAACTCTAGCAGGTCGGCATCCAGCAGCAGAGATGGCTCATTGACCTTGTAGTTTTTCCTGATTGCCGAGGCTATAGAGATATCAGTGCTGCCAAAAAGATCGGCAGTGTATTCAATTTTTCTCGGGCCATCCTTAAATTTAAATCCTATAGGTTTGGGATAAACAGAAACTCGTACCAGAAATCCAAGTATCGCATACTCCTTTAGCTCTCTGCTTCCTTTGAGTGAAACTTCAAACAATTCATTATCATAGTCGTGAACCTCAACCTCTTCTGTGTTGGATCCAACAGCATCACCATTTGACTCTAGTGTCTGTCCGATTGTAATTTCAGTCTCAGTCTCGGCCTCAGCTTGAGGTTGAGTTTGAGCATTATCCTTCTGATCGGTCAGCCTCTCTTCAAACTCAGCCAGTGAAAGCACCGGTCCGCTCGTACTGCTCAATCTGCTTTCGCTATCATTTAATTCACCGGATTCACCTCTTGCAACCCCTTTTGGATAAATAAGAAGATACTCCCTGTCTTTTAATACAAGATGGCTGTCAGAATGAAACTCCTTGCCCGGCTGGCCTTCCAGTGAGCTATAAATCTGCTCTGTCTGGGCAGCATTAAAGCCATACTCCGATAATATCATATATAACCAGTAATCTGGCCTTCTCTCTTTTAAAAATTTGCCCAGATCTATTCTTGATCTTTTATAATCAAGAAGTTCGGCTTTTTTTGTAAAATAAAGTTCTTCCAGGATATCTGCAGCAGCCTCGACATTTGCCATATCTTTTTCGACAGTACCCAAAAAAGATGCATTTATCATCTCAAATTCAGGAAATACCATATTCCTGATTCTGTTACGTGAATAGTAACTTTGTGAATTTGAACTGTCTTCCCTGAATGGGATGTCCTCTCTTTTGACAAATTCAGCAATCTCTCTGCGTGTAATACTGAGTAAAGGCCTAATGATTTTTCCGTTTTTGCGGCGAATACCGGTTAATCCCTGAATTCCGGTGCCTCTTAATATATTGAGAAAGAAGGTCTCAACTGAGTCGTTAAGGTTATGTGCTACTGCCAGATAATCAAAAGAGTGCTCTGATATAAGCAAGTTAAACCAGCTATATCTAAGGTCTCTTGCAGCAACCTGAGTCGAAACTCCTTTAACCCTGCAATACTCTTTGGTGTCAAAAATCTTTGAAAAGTACTCTATGCCTCTCTCTTCTGCCCAACTTCTAACAAGCTCCTCGTCACCATCACTCTCCTCTCCCCTTAAGGAGAAGTTAACTGTTGCAATCGCAAAATTTCTGTAAAAGATTCTGTGAAAAAGATGGGCCAGACACATAGAGTCAATCCCCCCACTCACCGCTACCAAGATTTTTGGATTATCGGGTGAAGCCGGGTGAATCTCCTGAAGTCCCGTCAATTTTGAAAGGGACTCTTTAAACTTTAAAAGCATTATTTTTTAAAATTGCCGAATGTGTAAGAGAATCCAACGGAAAATATCTCTTTAAGCTGTAACCTTGGTGCCAGCTCTCCCTCTTTGTTTGCAATCAAAATATCGTCATCATAGACGAGGTTGGTCCTAAGGTTGACAGAAAAGTACTTATTTATTTTGGAATCTACAAATAGATCCCAATACACCTTAATATTTTTTGGAGCACCCAGGTAATCCGAAAAGAAGTTAAGGGTAGAATTAATGTTTGTATTTTGCAGAATCTTGTTCTTGTATTCAATTTTTAACTGTGCTCCCAACTCCAGTTTTGCACCCTGATCTATTTTATTTCCGTAGCGTGTTCTAAGTTCCGGAATGCTTACCACAACCAAATTTCCGGTAAGCGGAGAGAAGTTTAGGGAGAGGGGTTTTGTAGGTTTGTAGTCCATACCAACACCCAGTGAGAAGTATGCAGGTGCCAGCAAACCGGAAACCAGCCTTGGGTCAGCATTCGCCGGATATGTGTAACCATTGGACATTTGTGTTCTCAGATTAAAACTCGCCGAGGCAAATACTTTTTCAAACGCCTTGTAACCCACCTTGCTGTCAAGAATAAACTTATCATCGCTCTTTTTATATCTGTCGCCAAAAGACTGGATAAAACCATAGCCAATCTGAACACGGTTTTCCCAAAACATTTGCTCGAAAGTATAATTTCGGTAAACATTTACATAAGCATTAAGAGCAATATTGTCAAGCCCTCCCGATGCCCAATTTGTAAGAGACAGCTGCGAAAAACCAAGCTGCAAAAGGGTTCCCTTAGTCCATCTGCTTGGAGGCGGAGGTGGAGGAGTAAGTTCGGGTATTTTATATTTCGAGGCTATTATAACACTTAGCTCATGAGCAACACTAAGCTCTTTTTTGGGTTGAGCCTCTTGTGAAAACGCTGTAAAAAAGCAAGATGTAAGAAAAATGGCAACAAATAAAGACCTCTTAAGCATTCTATTAAAATATTTGTTTAAAAGTTATTGAATAATTAACCCTCGTCAAGCACATCATCTGTGTTGTACTTGTAACCTACCCTTTTACCGGTCTGTAATTTAGAACTTTCAATTTTATCGTTTATCTGCTCTACGCTTGCAACCTTCACAAGATCAAATGGTGGCACCAGCAAGTCAAAAGACAATGTATAGAGAACAGCTGATTCAACAACAGAGACCAGCTCATCTCTTCCCAGAACCTTGCTACCGAATGAGCTCACGACATTGTCAGATTGCCGTTTGCCCTCAACCAGAAATTGTTTGTCTCTGTTAACGAAGATTCTTGCCACCAGATAGCCCAGGTCTTCAGACCTGTTATCCTTGAGTGAATCTGCCAGAAAATTGTAGACACTAATAATTCCGCAAAATCCGTTCAGTGGCTCTTTTTTAACATAATCGCTTTTCCATACCGAATGGTTGCGGTCAAACAGGAAGATATCGGAATGCATGCTAAAAATGAGAACATCATCTGCAAACTTAAGCTCTGCTTCAAATTTGCCCCTGTCTCTGTATTCCAGTCGAACCCTTCTGTCATTATTATCCAACAGGTCGTTCAGGTCATTACTCATTTCACTGAGAATCTCCTTCAACTGTGCAAAAACTTCGGCTGTCTGATTAAAGACACCAAGTTTAATTTGTGATTTGTTGTTTAATCCCGACAGTATCTTCTGCTGTCCGGACGGTAAGTCTGCTGCCATCTTAAATGTAATTATACTGATTGGTAAAATTAAAAATATAATTCTTTAATACTAGTATGCACGTGCAAAAATTACTCTTCCTACAGATGGTTTTCCGCTGTAAATACATTTACCCTCCTCTTTTGAAGGCCCATCTAAAGGAATACAGCGTATAGTAGCTTTTGTCTCCTCTTTGATCTTAGCCTCCGTTTCAGCAGTTCCGTCCCAGTGGCACATAAGAAATCCACCCTCCTCTATCTTCTGTTTAAATGTCTCGTAATCATCTACATTAATAGTATTCTCCTCTCTAAATTGTAGAGCCTTTGCATAGATATTCTCCTGAATTTGGTCAAGAAGTGAAATAATATGATTCTCGGTACCTTCAAACTCTCTGGATTCTTTAGTCAGATTATCTCTACGAGCAATTTCCAATGTACCGTTTTCAAGGTCACGAGGCCCCATTGCTACCCGCACAGGCACACCCTTCAGCTCCCATTCTGCAAATTTGAATCCCGACCTGAGGTTGTCTCTGTCATCAATCTTAACGGTAATGTTAAGTTTTTCCAGTCTTGCTTTAAGTAACTCCATTTTTTCGATTACCCTTGCATGCTCCTCATCGGTTTTAAAGATAGGAACCATAACAACGTGAATTGGAGCAAGTTTTGGAGGTAAAACCAGACCGTTGTTATCACTGTGTGCCATTACCAATGCACCCATCAGTCTTGTTGAAACACCCCATGAAGATGCCCAAACATAATCCAGAGTACCCTCTTTATTAGCAAACTGCACATCAAAAGCCTTGGCAAAGTTCTGTCCCAGAAAATGGGATGTACCTGCCTGCAAAGCCTTGCCATCCTGCATCAATGCCTCAATGCACAACGTATCAAGTGCTCCAGCAAACCTTTCACTCTCAGTTTTTCTCCCTACGATAACCGGCATGGCCATAAACTCTCTTGCAAATGTTGCATAGACATTTACCATTTTTTCTGTCTCTTCTATTGCCTCCTGCTTTGTTGAGTGGGCAGTATGGCCCTCCTGCCAGAGAAATTCTGTTGTTCTAAGAAAGAGCCTGGTACGCATCTCCCAACGAACTACATTGGCCCACTGATTTATCAGAATGGGAAGATCTCTGTAACTTTTTATCCAGTTACGGTATGTATTCCATATAATTGTCTCTGAAGTAGGTCTCACTACAAGCTCCTCTTCCAGTTTGGCATCAGGATCAACAACAACCCCCGGTCCGTCCGGATTAGCCATAAGTCTGTGGTGAGTTACCACTGCGCACTCTTTGGCAAACCCCTCGACATGTTCTGCCTCCTTACTCAAAAATGATTTTGGGATAAACAGCGGGAAATATGCATTCACGTGACCTGTCTCCTTAAACATCTTATCCAGTTGTGCCTGCATCTTCTCCCATATAGCATAGCCATAAGGCTTAATAACCATGCATCCCCTCACCGCGGAGTTCTCCGCCAAATCTGCCTTAGTTACAAGGTTATTGTACCAAAGTGAATAATTTTCCTCTCTATTGACAATCTCTTTTGCCATTTTCTTATATTTAATTTACAATAATCTGATAAATAGTTGAAAATACATTCCAAATTGGTATGATTTTTGACTACATTTGTAATAAAGGCACAAAAGTACAAAATAATTTAAAACAGAGGAGGCACACGATGAAAAAGGCAATTATCATTCCTATTATGTTAGGATTATTTCTCAGTTCATGCGGTACTGCAACAAGATATGCATCTGTGACCTTCGATGATGCAGTTTATCAGAAACCTGGTTCAAACAAATATGTTGTAGTAAATACTGTAGCTGATCAGGAACTTGATCAACTGAGAGAGAAGACTCATGTTTCAGAGCGGGCAATTATTAACGGCAAAATTGTCGAGCCCCTCTATGCAGACGAGTACGGCAACGTTGAGGTAAACCTTGACGAGGAGAAAAGCTATATAATTCTTAATCCGGGTGAATCATTCGAAGAGAGACTCAAAAAATTTGACTCTCCTGATTTCAGGATAACAATAAACATTAACTCTATGTGGGATCAAATATACAATCCCTGGGATTATTACTGGAGCCCTTACAGCTGGAGAGTTTACGGAAGAATGTTTGGATTTCACCACTATCGTCCATTCAATCACCCATATTACAGTCCATGGTATAACGGATTCTATTCTGACTACTTCTCAATAGATCCATTCATCGGCATGAGTCCAATGTGGTACTCATACTTTTACATGCCATTTCCAATGTACTACGGGCCTACATATATGTCAGGATCAAATTACTGGTGGTATTCCAACTGGATGTATAATCAACATTATTACGAGAGTTCCGGAAGAGGTTCGAGACAATACTATAGTGGAAGAAGAGACCCTCAAAGAGGAGCTATCAGATCGACTTCAGGCGAAAGCAGCCTCAATTCAGAAGGTATGAGAAGAAGTACAGCAAGGGTTGAGCAGGTAAGAGGAGAGAATGTTTATACAGGTTCTGAAAGTATTTACAGAAGAGAGAATAGGTTTGAAGGGGTTGGAACCAACGCCGGAAACACCCGCACATCAGAAGAGTTCCAGCGCAGAGGCAATACAGAAGTTAACAGAACAGCCTCAACCGGAACAGTTAGAAGAGCTGCCGGCGAAGTGAACAGAGGTGCAACCGAAGTTAACCGTAATCAATCAACCGGTACTGTTCGCAGGACAACGGGTGAGGTTAACAGAAGTGAATATGAAGGCACAGTAAGAAGAACCAACACAGAGAGCTACAGAAGCAACTCTGAACAAAACAGAAACACAAATAACTCAGGTAATAACCAGAGTGTAAGACAAACCGAGTCAAACAGAGGTCAGACCACGGGTACAGTAAGACAACCGTCTGTTTCAACCAGACCGGCGTCAGGCACAACCAATACCGGAAGAGATAACTCCCAGGCTTCTCAAAGCAGGAATTATCGTCCGGCAGCCGTGCAGACTACTCAGACTTCAAGAAGCACTTCCGGTAACCAGCCTTCAAGAAACCCTTTCGGTAGCTACAATACATCTACCACTACCAACCGTAGTAATACATCAACCGGGTCTACAACTACAACCACGTCATCAAATACAAGTTCAGGTAGCAGTTCCGGTTCATCAAGTTCATCAAGCGGAGGCGGATCTACTTACAGAAGGTAATTTTTAAATATGAAAAGGACACTATTTATAATAGCTGCAACTATAACCACAAATGTTATAGTTGCGCAGGGGGCCTTAGACGCATTAACCTATTCACAGATCAGATACGAAGGCACAGCAAGGTCAATGGCAATGGGTAATGCTTTTACATCCCTTGGCGGAGACACTTACGCAATTAGCATTAATCCCGCAGCATCAGGTATTTACAGATATTCTGAATTTGCCATAACACCTGCAATAACTCACGACAAAAGCAGCACTCTCTATATTGGCAATCGTGAAAATGAAGGGTGGACAAAATTTGGCATCTCAAATCTTGGTTTTGTAGGTCACATCCCTGTCTCTGACAGACCGTATGGCTTAAAAAGTATAAGTTTTGGTGTTGCCATAAATAAATTAAACAACTTCTCATCAAGATCGGTAACATCAGGAGTAAATGCACAATCAAGCTGGCTGGGCAGCCTTGCTGAGAGTCTTGGAGGAATATACAACAGAAATCTTGACATAACTGACAACTGGAATCCGTTTTATGATTTCAGGAGTGCTCCATGGAAAGCCATTCTTGCATGGAATGCCAACTTGCTGGATCCTCTTCCGGATTCTGATGAAGATTATCTGGGCGCAACAGAAAATATCAGAGGACTTCAGATAGTAATGGGTGGTCCGGTTAATCAGGAGTTCTTCCGTGAAAGAAGCGGAAACATCACTGAAATTGCATTCAATGCCTCAACCAATATCTCCGATATATTTTTCATCGGCGCAAATGTAGGAGTTCAGACTTTAAGCTTCTACGACTATAAGAGATACTCCGAAAGTGCAGTCAATACATCAAACTTTGACTCAAGATTTGAGAGTTTCTCGCATGCCTATCGCCTGAATTCAAATGGTGCAGGCGTAAACCTAAAGGTTGGCTTTATTGTTTTACCGTTTGCAGGGCTTAGACTTGGAGCAAGCATAGCTACTCCAACCTGGAGTTTTATAACAGATGAGTGGGATGAAAAGATAAACGCTGCATATTCTGACGGCTACAAAAGTCAGGTGTTATCTCCATACGGAGAGTACAGCTACAGAATAAACTCTCCAATGAGATTTAACCTTGGTGCTTCATACATTATTGGTAAAGTTGGTATTTTGAGCGTCGACTATGAAGGTGTTAATTTTTCAACTATCAAAATGATGACAGAATCCGGAGACGAATTCGAATTCAGGGAGGACAACAAGTATATAAAGGATAACTTTCAATCAACCGGCATACTAAGAGCCGGTGTGGAGATAAGGCCAAGTGAAGCGTTTGCAATCAGGGGTGGTTACACAATGTATGGTAATCCTGAAAAGAACATCGGTTCAGATGTTCAATATGTATCTGCAGGTTTGGGATACAGATCTGGCAAAGGCACATTCATTGATGTCGCATTCCAGAAAAGGCTTAATACTAATGAAAGTTACTCTCTTTACGAAGATTACACTAATCATGCTGCACCGGTTGCAACACTGGAGTCTTCGGGCTGGAAGGTACTCATGACATTGGGATTCAGGTTCTAATCAACTAAAGGTATCTTAAAGATTCCGGCCCCTCGTTAAAAAGAAGGTCAATTACAGAAAGGTTTTCTTTAAAATCAAATTTATGGGCGAATACCTGATGGTATCGCCCTTTTTTATTCTCCTCTTCGAAGGGAGATTTTACTTTTGGGTGAATGGAAAAGCGAAAGTCGTCTGCCGGTTTGCCTCCCATAAAAGATTCGGTAAAAGAGATTTCAGAAGGTAAGCCCAGTAAGTCAAGTAAAAGTTTAGTCAAAGCAGTATTGAATTCGAAAAGGGTCTCAACTCTGTTTTCATAAAAGGGTCTGAAATCCTCTTTATAATATTCAAAAAAGGGAGATGACTGATAAGCTGAAACAATTGCCCCCCAATGTGTTTTTTGCCAGTTGACAGAATTGTCAACCCTCATGTTTTTTATTGGTAATGAGTGTCCTTCCGAGCGATCTACCGGTATGGATAAAGATAAAGGGCCGTTGGCACTCAGTATGTGACAACGGCTCCTATAAGATTGTTTTTGATATTTTTCCCACTGTTCAATTTGCCATTTATCTGCCCTTGCAATTACCCTGAAATAATCTACCGGCGGCAGATATGCTGATGTAAGCAGTGCAGTATGGATCTTATTCATCAATGGTGTCAACGCTTCCTCTGATAATGCCCCTTTTAGTCGTGCGAATAAAATCGACAATCATCCTTTTCTCAGGCGTTTCATCAAACATAGCCTCAACTTTATCACATGCATCAGTGGTATTAAGGCCGTTATTGTAAATCACCTTATAAATGTCTCTGATTTCATCAATTTTTTCGTTTGAAAAGCCTCTTCTTTTAAGGCCTATCACATTTACTCCGCCAAATGCCAATGGTCTTTTTCCTGCGATAATAAATGGCGGAACATCTTTTCCTATCATAGAGCCTCCGGAAAGCATAGAGTGTGCTCCTATTCTTGTAAACTGGTGAGCTGCAGAGTGCCCTCCGATTATAACATATTCGTCAATATCAGAAACACCTGCAATTCCAACATAGCTGACCAGAACCACATTGTCTGCAATATGGCAGTCATGAGCAATGTGTGCGTAGGACATAATCATACAGTTTTTTCCAACCTTAGTTGTTCCCCTGCCGCTGGTTAATGTTCCTCTGTTAATGGTAACATATTCACGAATTATTGTGTTGTCACCTATCTCTACAAAAGTTAACTCTCCCCCAAATTTATAATCCTGTGGTTCACCTCCGATGATTGCACCCGGATATATTCTGCAATTTTTCCCGATTTTAACATTGTCCATAATTGTAGCATGGGGGCCTATCCAACTCCCTTCACCAATTTCGACATTTCCTGCAATATATGAGAACGGGTCAATTTTTACATTGTTCCCTATTTTTGCATCGGGGTGTATATAAGATAAATTCATAAATATCTATTCCTTGTTTTTAATTACCTGGGCAACCATATCGGCTTCACAGGCAAGGGCATTTCCAACATATACTTCACCTCTCATTGCCACAATGGATCTTCGCAAAGGAGCAGTTAATGTAAGAACAATTGTGAGGACATCGCCGGGAACAACCTTCCTTTTAAATTTTGCATTATCAATTTTTGCAAAATACGTTGAGTACTTTTCAGGTTCATCAAGGTCTGATAACACCAGAATACCTCCAACCTGAGCCATTGCTTCAATAATCAGAACACCGGGCATTACTGGCTCATCTGGAAAGTGTCCGATGAAAAATCCCTCGTTAATCCCGATAGTCTTTATACCAACAACTCTGTCGTGTCCTAGTTCAATAATTCTGTCTACCATTAAGAAGGGAGGCCTGTGGGGAAGCAGATTTTTTATGCCGGCAATATCAATTACAGGCACATCATCCGGATTATAGCGCGGAATATCAGGCAATTTTGCATTTTCTTTTTCAGCAGATTTAATCATAGCAGCAACTTTAGTATTTATTTTATGTCCTGGTTTCACAGCGGAAACCTTACCTATTATTTTTACTCCCGATAAAGCTAAATCACCTAACAAATCAGCCAGTTTGTGTCTTGCACATTCGTTGAAAAACCTTGGTTCATCAATGTTTACATATCCTTGTTCGACAGATTTTATCTGCTCGCTGCCGAAAATTTTATTAAGATTTACAATTTCGTCATTTGAAAGAGGTTTTTCTGCAATAACAATTGCGTTGTCAATATCTCCTCCTTTAATAAGATTGTTTTTAAAGAGCATCTCCAGGTCGTGCATGAAGACAAATGTCCTGCACGGGGCAATCTCCTTTGTATAATCAGTATCTTTTGTGTAGCGGGCAAACTGGGTTCCAAGCACTTTTGAGTTGAAGTCTATCATCACATCGGCTGAGAATGTGTCGTCAGGAAAAATTGTTATCTCCGAACCAGTTGCTTCGTCTTTATAATGGATTTTCTCCTTTACAACAAATACTCTCTTTGCAGCACTCAGTTCAACAAGTCCGTCAGATGCAATTGGCTCTGCAAAAGGTGCTGTGCTCCCATCTAGAATTGGGACTTCGTCTCCATCAATTTCGATTAGTACATTGTCGGCACCAAGAGCATACAGTGCAGACATCACATGTTCGACAGTAGAGATTTTTGTACCGGAGGCCTCCAGCACGGTTCCCCTGTCAGTAAATTTTACATTGTCAACAGAGGCCTCTATCGTGGGTTGTCCCTCAATATCAGTTCTGCGGAATATTATACCGTGATTCTCAGGGGCAGGAATAAGGCGCATAGTTACATAGCTGCCGGTGTGCAATCCTTTGCCACTGAAAGTGTAGATGTTCTTGATTGTCTGTTGGTTTGCCTGCATACAGATTTGGTTCACTCTTAATAACCCACAAAGTTACAAAATTTCACTTATCTTTTATGTAACTTTCTGAACATTGCATAAGCTTTCATATACTCTTTGGCGTCAATAGCCGGACTTCCAAGCAGAGTCTTTCCCTCCTCCTTCACGCTTGACATTAAACCTGTCTGAGCTCCAATAACAGTTTTGTTTGCAATGGATATATGTCCGGCAACCCCGACCTGTCCACCAAACATGCACCCTTCACCAACTCTCACTGAGCCGGCGAATCCGGTTTGACCTGCAATAACGGTGTTTTTTCCGATCTCTACATTATGGGCTATCATCACCAAATTGTCAATTTTAACACCCTCCCTGATAATTGTTGACCCGATAGATGCCCTGTCAATTGTTGTGTTAGCTCCTATTTCGCAATTATCTTCAATTACAACATTACCGGTCTGAGGAATTTTTTTGTAGGTACCATCTTCCATCGGCGCAAAGCCAAAACCATCGGCACCAATAACTGCATTGGCATGTATAATGCAATTTGATCCTATTTTGCATCCGGCATAAATTTTAACTCCCGGGTATAGGATTGTATTTGAGCCAATCTCTACACCATCACCGATATAACACTGTGGGTAAATTTGTGTGTTAGAGCCAACTATCGCTTTTTTTGAGATAACGGCACCTGGTCCTATGTAGCAACCTTTGCCGGTTTTTGCGCTCCAGGCAATCTTTGCTCCAAATGAACGTCCCCTTTTCCTGTTTGATTTTAGCGAGTTGAACAAATCAAGAACTTCAGCTATTGCCCTGTATGCGTCATCAACTTTAATTAAAGTGACATTAACCTCATTCGTTGGTTTAAACGTCTTGTTTACAATTATTATACTTGCACTACAAGTATAGAAGAAACTCTCGTATTTTGGATTGCCCAGAAATGCTAGTGTCCCCGGTTTTGCAGATTCTATTCTGGCAACAGAGGAGACCTTTACTCCCGGATCACCTGAAATTTCTCCGCCAATGTGGTCTGATATATATTGAGCCGTAAGTTCCATATTCATTGTTTTAGTTTTGCCCTGCAAAGAAAGTGCTTTTTTGTTATCTGTGAAAAGGCTTTAGCCGATAACATATCTGAAATTGTGTAAACGTCATTTGTAGTGCCTTCCTTGTTAATTATCTTAATCTCGCCTTCCGCAGAATCATAGCCTTTATTCAGAACCTCACCCATATTTACAAAATAGCTGATCACATCATCTGTTGGCAAACTGCCGAATATTTGCCTGAATTCGTCATGGAATATGTCGCAAGCATCACTAAACTGAGCCTCTCCAATAGGTTCTACAGAGAGAATTAATTTTGGTAATTTTCTTTCTGTCAACATTTTACATAATAATGAAAGAACACTGTCATTGTGATACTGCCACTGCTTTATTGCAGACATAACGTCGGTATCATCCAAACGTGTAAACATCTCAAGAACCTCTTTTGTTGAGAAACTTTCAGGGGTAAATACTCTGGATAGGAAATAACAGATGGCAGGCGAACCCGACAGCTCTTCTCCCGATTTGCTTAAAGTGCGTGCCCGGTGGAATATCGACATAAGTAATTGCTCGGCAGCAATTACTGTTTTATGAAGATAAACTTGCCAATACATCAACCTTCTGGAAATAAGAAATTTCTCGACCGAATAGATACCCTTCTCCTCTATTACCAGATTATTATTGTCCACCGACATCATTTTAATGATTCTTTCAAGGCCAATCATCCCCTCGGCTACTCCGGAAAAAAAGCTATCCCGTTTTAGGTAATCAAGTCTGTCAACATCCAGCTGCCCTGATATAAGCTGGTGCAGAAACTTTTTCTCATAACTCCCTTCGAAGATAGAAATTGCCAAATCCAGTCTGCCGTTCAGGCTCTCATTAATCTCCCTCATCAAAGCAAGAGATATCTCCTCATGGGATACTCCGCTGATAATATTGTTCTCCAGAGCATGGCTGTATGGCCCGTGTCCGATGTCATGCATCAGTATTGCAGAGAGCGCAGCCTCCTCCTCCACCTCATCAATTTCAATTCCCTTAAGACGCAAAACAACAATTGCCTCTTGCATAAGATGCATAGCGCCAAGGGCGTGAGATAGTCTTGAATGTGTGGCTCCGGGATATACAAGGTTTGTAAAGCCTAGTTGTTTAATATCTCTCAGCCTTTGAAAATATGGGTGCTCTATTATCTCCTGTACAGTACCCGATGGTATGTTTATGAATCCGTGAACCGGATCGTTGATAATTTTGAATCTGCTTATCATAATGTAAAATTACAATAATATTAAAAATTTTTGCCTATAATCAAAAATATAAATATCTTTGCAACGGTTTAGAGCAACAGAGAGATAAGGGGACAACGGATGTCCCCTTATTTATTAAATTTATTTAAGATGATTTTAAAGGAAGATATTTGGACTCTTATTGGAGATTATCTGCAACAAAACTCTCTTTTCCCTGTAGACATCACAATCAGTAAAGAGAATGACATTGAGGTAACGATTGATTCGTACAGCAGGGTTGATATTGCAAACTGTGTGGCAATTAGTAAGATAATTGAACAAGGGTTTGACCGTGAGTCAGAAGATTATTCTCTGACAGTTACCTCTGCAGGTCTTGACCAGGCGTTTAAGGTTTTCGAACAGTACAAAAAATTCCTTAATAAAGATGTCGAGGTAGTTCTGAAGAACGGCCGTAAGCAGACAGGTCTGCTTACAAGGGCAACAGAAGAAGAGATTGAACTTACATTTTATAAATTAGAGAAAATCGAGGGAAAGAAGAAGAAGGAAAAAATCGAGGTTGTATCAATTTTTCCTCTTTCCGACATTAAAAGCACAAAACCGTTTATTAACTTCAAGTAAAATTTAATAGAAATTTACCTAATATGGAAGGGTTAAATTTAATCAGCACATTTGCTGAATTTAAAGAGTTAAAGAATATCGACCGCCCTACAATGATGAGCGTACTGGAGGATGTTTTCCGCAATCAGCTTATTAAAATGTACGGTACTGCCGATAACTTTGACATAATAATAAACATAGACAAAGGCGACTTTGAGATATGGAGGAACAGAGTGGTTGTGGAGGTTGTAGAAGATCCAAGCACACAAATTTCTTACGACGAGGTTTCGAAGATTGACAATTCTTACGAAATTGGAGAGGAGTATGTCGAGGAGGTAAAGCTATCCAGCTTTGGCAGGCGCGGAATTCTCAATCTGAGGCAAAACCTTTCCGGCAGAATCATGGATATTGAAAAAGCAAACCTTTACACCAGATACATGGAGAGAATCGGAGAGATTGTTGTTGGAGAGGTATATCAGGTGTGGAAAAAAGAGGTGTTGGTTATGGATGAGGACGGAAACGAACTTCTGCTTCCAAAGACTGAACAGATACCATCTGACTTTTTCAGAAAAGGTGACACAGTAAGAGCAGTTGTATCTACTGTCGAGATGAAAAACAATAACCCGATGATTATTCTTTCCAGAACAGCCGAATCATTCCTTGAAAGGTTGTTTGAGCAGGAGGTCCCTGAAATATTTGACGGTCTTATCACAATTAAGAAAATTGTAAGGATACCGGGAGAAAGAGCCAAGGTTGCCGTAGAATCCTACGACGAGAGAATTGATCCGGTTGGTGCCTGCGTAGGTGTTAAAGGTTCAAGGATTCACGGTATAGTAAGAGAACTTCGCAACGAAAACATTGACATCATAAACTGGACTGCCAATATGCAGCTTCTTATCCAAAGAGCGCTCAGTCCTGCAAAGATAATATCCGTAAAAATTAACGAAGAGGAGAAGAGAGTCGGTGTATTTTTAAAACCCGGAGATGTGTCTCTTGCAATAGGCAAAGGCGGCAGCAACATTAAGCTGGCCGGAATGCTTATAGGAATGGAGATTGATGTATTCAGGGATATTGAAGAGGAAGAGGAGGATGTTCTTTTGACGGAATTTAGTGACGAAATTGATGAATGGATTTTAGTGGCTCTCAAATCTATCGGTTGCGATACTGCCAAGAGCGTTCTTGCACTGCCGGTTTCAGAAATAGTAAGAAGGGCTGACCTCGAAGAGGAGACAGTTATTGAAATACAGAGAATTCTTAGAGAAGAGTTCGAATAGATTAAAAAGAAGGGAGGAAATATATGACAGTTAACGAAAGCATAAGAATAAACAAAGTTCTGAAAGAGTTCAACATTGGGCTGGGGACCCTGGTTGACTTTTTTAAAAGTAAAAAAATCGAGATTGAGGCCAATCCCGGTACCAAGATAACGCCAGAAATGTACGAACTCGTTCAGAAAGAGTTTGGCAAAGAGTTGCTCATAAAGGAGCAATCAAAAAAGGTTGCTATCAAGGTTAAAGATATTACCGATAAAGCTGAATCTCACAAAGATGATGATTCAGACTCAGAAGATGAAATGCCTGTAAAAGAGGTATTCATCAAAACTACTATTGCAGAACCCCCAAGTCCAAAAATCATTGGAAAAATCGATCTTTCCTCCCATGAAAGACCAAAGCACACATTCACACCGGCACCCCAGCCGGAAACTGTCATAGCAAAAGTTGTAAGCGAACCTGAAGTTAAGCCTGAAGTTAAACCGGAAGTCATAGCTGAAATCAAACCGGAAATTAAACCGGAAGTCATAGCTGAAATTAAACCGGAAATTACCGCTGAGACAACAACTGAAATAGCCCGGGAGGTAAAATCCCAAGTCATTCAAGAAGTTGAAATTGAAGTGAAGCCTGAGATTGTAGAAGTGGTAAAGCCTGAGATTATTGAGGAGGCGAAACCTAAAATTATAGAAGAGGTGAAACCAGAAGCTAAAGTTGAGGATACCCCTGTTGCACAAACAGTGGCTAAACCTACGATTACTACACAGCCCCAGACTGAGATTAAGCCGGAACAAACTATTGAAGTTAAGCCCGAAGCATTAAAAACTGCTGATAAGTCTGACAATAAAGCGCAAACAGAAAAAGAACAAAATATTGCACCTGTGATAGAACACATTGAGACAAAAGTAGAGAGACTTGTAGGACCAAAAATCAGCGGAACACTTGACCTTTCACAATTTGAAAAGAAAAAAAGTGAACCCCGACAAAATGGAAGCGAAAGTCACAAGGGTAAAAGAGAGAGAATCAGAAAACCTCAAAAAGAGAAGGTTGATCTTTCCAAAGAGGCTAAAAACAATCCGGCCAGACCAATCCCTGACAGGAACAACATTCAGAAAAAGAACACAACCGGAAAACCTCTTCTTCCCAAAGAGAAGTTTAAACCGGTAAGAACCGAGGTTGACGAAGATCAGGTTCAAAAGCAGATAAAAGAGACCTACGCCAGAATGACCGAAGGTAAAGGAAAAGCGAAAGGTGCAAAATACAGAAAAGACAAAAGAGAGCATGCATCTCAAAAGCTTCAGGAAGAGCATGAAATTGAACAACTTTCAAGCTCAACCCTCAAAGTAACAGAGTTTGTAACAGTTAATGACCTCGCCATTATGATGGACGTAGCCGTCATTAAGGTTATTGAGGCATGTATGAATCTGGGTCTGATGGTATCCATTAATCAAAGACTCGACGCAGAGGCAATGGTTTTGGTGGCAGAAGAGTTTGGATTTAAAGTTGAGTTTGTTACTGCAGACATTCAGGATTCAATCCAGGAAGAGGAGGACAATGCCGGAGATCTGGTAACAAGGCCACCTATTGTAACCGTAATGGGACACGTTGACCACGGAAAAACCTCTTTGCTTGACTATATAAGAAAAGCCAATGTAATCGCCGGAGAGGCAGGAGGAATCACTCAACATATTGGCGCATACAATGTTAAGATAGCCAGCGGAGAGAGGATTACATTTCTTGACACTCCGGGCCACGAAGCCTTTACGGCAATGCGTGCAAGGGGAGCAAAAGTAACCGACATCGCAATTATTATAATAGCTGCTGACGACTTTATAATGCCACAAACAAGAGAGGCAATAAACCACGCCCAGGCAGCCGGTGTACCGATGATATTTGCAATTAATAAGATTGACAAGCCCGGAGCTAATGCCGAAAAAATTCGCGAACAACTTGCCAACATGAACTTGCTTGTTGAGGACTGGGGCGGAAAATACCAATGCCAGGAACTCTCTGCAAAGCAAGGACTCAATGTAGACAAACTCCTTGAAAAAATTCTTCTTGAATCAGAACTGCTAGATCTTAAAGCTAACCCTGACAAAAGAGCTAAAGGAACAATAATTGAGAGTTCCCTTGACAAAGGAAGGGGATATTTGGCAACTGTATTGGTACAATCAGGAACTCTGCATATCGGAGACATTCTTCTCAGCGGAAGCAACACAGGAAGAATCAAAGCAATGTTCAATGAAAGAGGTCAGAAAATTACCGAAGCCGGTCCATCGACACCTGTCTCGATTCTCGGCCTTAATGGAGCACCTGCTGCAGGAGAGCTCTTTAATGTAATGGAAGACGAAAAAGAGGCAAGGGATATTGCCAACAAGAGAGAACAACTTATAAGAATACAGGGGTTAAAAACCCAGAAACATATTACACTTGAGGAGATCGGCAGACGAATTGCAATTGGCAACTTCCAGGAGCTTAACATCATTGTTAAAGCTGACGTTGACGGCTCTATAGAGGCCCTCTCTGATTCACTCATAAAGCTCTCAACAGAAGAGGTGCATGTAAATGTAATACACAAAGCTGTTGGAGCCATTTCAGAATCTGATGTTTTGCTTGCAGCAGCCTCAAACGCTATCATCATAGGCTTCCAGGTAAGACCTTCTACAAGTGCCAGGAAAATAGCAGATAAAGAGCAGATAGAGATCCGACTCTACTCTGTTATATATGATGCCATTAACGAGGTTAAAGATGGTATGGAGGGCATGCTCGCACCTGAGAAGAAAGAGGAGATTACAGCTACAGCAGAGGTAAGAGAGGTGTTCAGAATATCAAAGGTGGGTACTATTGCCGGCTGTATGGTTAAGGAGGGAAAGCTTACCAGAAATGCAAAAGTCAGAATAATACGAGATGGTATTGTAATCTACTCAGGCTCTCTTGGATCGCTCAAGCGTTTTAAAGAGGATGTGAAGGAGGTTGCTTCAGGATATGACTGCGGTCTTAACATTGATGGTTACAACGATGTTAGAAACGGTGATATTATTGAGGCATATACAATTGTCGAAATAAAAAGAAAGCTGTAAGGTTACTTACAGCTCTCTTTTCAAAATTTTATAATATTTAAACAATATTAACTTCGGGCTCAATTTCAATTTTGAATTTGTCAAACACACTATTCTTAATTGAATTCGCGAGGTTTATAAGTTCCTCACCTGTTGCCCCCTCATAGGCAACTAGAACAAGTGCCTGGTTTGGATGTACTCCTACATTTCCAAACCTTTTTCCTTTATATCCACACTGCTCAATAAGCCAGGCCGCAGGTATTTTACTAAAACCGCTTGGAGCAGGAAAGATTTTTAAAGTAGGATTTTCGTTTTGAAGCGAAATGGCAATATTTTCAGGCACTACCGGATTTTTAAAAAAGCTTCCGGCATTTCCAATCACCTCCGGATCAGGGAGCTTGCGTTTTCGAATATCTATGATTGCCTTTCTTACATCATATAATCCGGGGTTTTTTACACCAGATAGTTCCGTTGCCACATCTGAGTAATTGGCATTAATTACGGGGAATTTTGATAAACAGAAGGTAACGTATGTAATAATCGTTTTTGACTTCAGTTCCCTCTTGAAAATACTGTCGCGATAACCAAAGCGGCACTCATCCTTTGATATAGAATGATCTGTATATGTTTCCAAATCAATAAATTCAACACAGACTACAGTGTCGGCAACCTCTGAACCGTAAGCTCCAATATTTTGAACAGGAGAGGCACCAACACAACCGGGAATATGAGAAAGGTTTTCAACCCCTCCCCAACCCCTGTCAACGCAGTAAGCGACAAATGTATCCCAATTTATCCCCGCCCCGGCTCTAAGATAAACAGAGTTTTCATCTTCACCGGTTACAGTAATCGAAGTAATGTCAGGGCGAATCAGCAATCCGTTAAAATCCTTTGAGTAAAGAAGATTTGACCCCGAACCGGTCACAAGAATCTGCATCCCTTTAAACCTGGTATCGGAGAGAAGACTTTTTATTGAAGTCACATCTGCAGGTTGTGCATACCATCTTGCCTTAGCCTTTAGGCCCAGCGTATTCAGTTTTTTGAGCTCCTTATTCTCCGTTATCATCATTGAACTTTTCAGTTTCTGCAATCCACTCAGATTCAGAATGTTTATGAATATAGACTATTCGACATACATACCTCATTATTACAATCATCAGCAAGATTATAACGGCTGCTATCTCTGCCGAAAGCTGCTCCCTTATTCTGGTTTTTGCAGCAAGCAATTCTGGGTCTTCGTTAAGAATTGAATCAATATCCTTGTAAGGCATGCCTGCAGAAGACCATTTCTTGGTTATTGTGCCATCATAAAAATAGACAACACCTCCGTTTGAACGATTAAAAGTTAAAAGAGTTTTGAAGTCGGTATGATAAGTATTCACTTCAATTCCAAACTCTTTTATAGTTTTTGCTGTCTCACTCCAACCCGATCCGGTAAGAATGGCAACAGGTAAATTATGACTTTTTAGAGAGTTAATAAATCTATTGATTCTAATTGCCTTTTTCTCTCCAATTTTATGCATATATGGCACAGAGATAATAAACAGAGGCCCTTTTATTGCTAAAAGTGAATCGGTTACATATATGCCATTTATATCCGAAACTGCAAAATCCATAGGTTTAAGAAAGCCCTTCCCTTTCATCTGTTTTGTGTGGGAATCTACAAATGTGAAAGTTGAATCAGGGAGATCATTAATTGAAAACTCGTAGTTTTTACCATCTTTTGAGTATATCAAAACCGTTTCGAATTGGGGCTCGTCTGTATTAAGAGGAACGTTTTCCAGTTTGGATGCAACATTTGTCCCAACCTTAAATTCCATGAAATCTATAAGGGGCAGATGACGATATGAATAAGATGAAAGCCCCATGATCATAAGTGCGTAAACAGCCGCAAAACCCCATTCCCATGCTGCCGGAGCAACAGGAATAAATTTATTTCTCTGAAAATATAGAATTGTGGCAAAAAGCATCAGAACCACATTCTTGAGAAAAGTTTCAAGATTGGTCAACTTAAGTGCCTCCCCAAAACAACCGCAATCTGTTATAGGGTTGAATATTGCGAGAATAAGTGTAAGAACCGTAAAACCGGCCATAAACCAGAATGCGACTTTACAGGCATATTTCATTCTTATTCCAAGCAAAACAGCTATACCCAGAAGCAACTCTGTACCCGATAAAACAACACCCAAAGTCTGAAACAAAAAGTGCCACTCTCCAAGCCCCAACCAT
>JAUYTX010000011.1 GCA_030695025.1 Bacteroidales bacterium
ACATCACCCTTTTTTGAGAGGTATTTCAGTATCTTCTTTACAAATGCAGGGCCGTTATAAATGAATCCGGTATAAATCTGAACCAGAGAAGCTCCGGCATGAAGCATCTCGTGAGCCTGAGCTGGAGTCATTATTCCCCCAACTGCAATTATTGGAAGCTGACCTTTGGTCTTCTGACTTATATAAGTGACCATTTCAAGACTCTTTTTGTAGAGGGGAGCACCGCTTAGGCCTCCCTCACCAATGAAGTTAACCCTATTTTCCATAGTCACCAGGTTTTCCCTCGATTTTGTTGTATTCGTTGCAACAATTCCATCCATTCCTGATATTAGAATCAGTTCAATAATTTCGTCAAGTTGCTCATTGTCAAGATCAGGAGAGACCTTTAGTAGAATGGGGCGATATTCGTCGTAATATTTTCTTAAAGCAGTTAGTCTGTCAACAATTTCAGAAAGAGAGTTAATATCCTGAAGTTTGGTTATACCTTTCACGTTAGGGCATGAAACATTGACTACAAAATAGTCTACAAAATCGTATAACTGCGCAAATGTCTTTTCATAGTCAAGGGGAGCAGCCTCGTTGGGGGAGGCAGTACTTTTAATAATATTGGCACCGATAATAACTTTTGGTTTTCTCTCTCTAAGGTTGGTAACCAGATGTTTGACTCCTTTGTTGTTAATTCCCATTCTGTTAATGATGGCTTTGTCATCAACCAACCGAAAACATCTTGGTTTTGGATTTCCCACCTGTTCTGAGGGTGTTACAGAGCCGACCTCAATAAAACCAAAGCCGAAATTGGACATTTCGTTATAAATCTCTCCATTTTTGTCAAATCCTGCAGCCATCCCTATAGGATTGGGAAACTTAATACCCATAACCTCCCTTTCAAGCTTTGGATTCCTGTATTTATAAAATAATCTTATAACAAAAGATGATAAAGGGATATATCTTAAAATTATCAGCAGCCTCACAATAATGTTGTGAGCTGTCTCTGGTGAAAAAGAAAAAAGGATTGGTTTGAGTATTTTAAACATCAATGGAAAATTTGGCCAAAGATAGTAATTAAAATTAGTTGCTATTCCTTGCCAGGGGTGTATTCTGTAAAAGTACCGTCAGAATAAATCATTATTATCTTTTTTAGGTTCTTTTTTTCTGCGTGAATGGCTTGATTGAAGTCGTTTATTGAATTCTCAGAGAGTTCAGGTTGAGTTAAATCAGGCTTAAAGTTTTGATTAGATGATACTTCAATTGCGTTTTCAGAATAACTATGATTTACAGATTCTGGTTCGTTGCTGAAAAATCTGGCCTCTTTTGGATATAAAGGACCCTCAGACGAAGTAAGAGGGGCAGAGGAGCTCTCTTTATAAATTTTCCCTTTGCCGGTGAGTAACCAGTCTGCATTGAGTGATGGAAACTTTACAATAATTTTCTGTATAAAATCAAACCCAGGTTTATTTCTGCCGGATAATATATGTGACAGACCTGATCGTTGTATGCCAAGAATATCTGCAAGACGCGAAGGAGTGAGCTGCTCTAGCTCTAAAAATCTCTGTAAACGATCTTTCATAATTGTAAACATTAGTTTCACAAATGTAAGCAAAATTATATTTACATATGTAACATCATGTATGTTCACATTTGTGAAATGTTACAGTCAGAAATACTTGCAGCAAAGGCTGTCTATTAGAGCATAAACATGGTTTTGAATACTTAATTTAACCTTTAAAATCTATAATTGAGATAAGCACTCTAAAGTATTGGGTTACAAACACAAAGCAGCTAACAATATGAATAAATTTCCACCTTTTACTGTTTTTTGAATGTTTTGCTAAAAATATAGCTATATTTTACTTCAATCAAATAATGTTAAAACACTGGGTATAAGATATATAAAAGAGTACAAAGTTACAATTAACATAAGTTACAAATGTAATACAAGTCCTTTAGATAAATTGCACTTTATTGAGAGTGCTAGTTTACATTACGACAATTAATAATTTAGAAATGTAAATTACATATGTAAACAAAATTGCAAATTTCAACGATTTTAATTGTTAGGTATATTTGTATAGTTTTGCAAAAAATAATTGATTGTGGAGCCTGAAATTAAGATTGACCAATTCAACTATATTCTGCCTGATGAGAAAATTGCCAAATACCCTTCTGAGCAAAGAGATCACTCCAGGATTTTAATATTTAAAAACAAAACCATCTCTGACAGCAAATTTTTAAATCTCCCGGAGTTGCTGCCCTCTTCCTCTTTGATGATTTTTAACAATACCAAGGTGGTGCCGGCACGTTTAATATTTAAAAAGCTGACCGGAGCGCATATTGAGATATTTTGCCTTGAACCACATTTACCATCTGAATACAATAAATCATTTTCATCTATCGGCTCTTGCAGTTGGATTGCTGTTGTCGGTAATATTAAACGATGGAAAGAGGGGTTGATATATTTTGACACCTGTGGTAATGCAACTCTTGATAGTATTGAGCTAAAAGCTGAATTATCTGGTAATAAAGATGATAAATCAATTGTGACTTTCACATGGAGTGGAGATTATACCTTTTCTCAGATAATGGATCTGTGCGGTAAGGTTCCAATACCGCCCTATTTAAGAAGAGACTCGCAAGAATGTGATATTGAGAGATATCAAACTACTTATGCAAAAGAGAAGGGATCGGTTGCAGCTCCAACTGCAGGTTTGCACTTTACAAAAGAAATACTCGACAAAATTGTTGAGCTTGGAGTTGAGAAAGAAGAAGTTTGCCTTCATGTTGGAGCAGGCACATTTATTCCTGTGAAAACCAAATATATAAAGGATCATAAAATGCATGCGGAGCCATTTTCAGTTACTCTATCCCTATTAAAAAAGGTTAGAGATGCCCATGTTAATGGAAAATGGATTATATCTGTGGGAACGACATCAGTTAGAACACTTGAAAGTTTATATTATCTAGGTGTTCAATGTATTGAACTTGGAAACCCGGGAGATGTAACTCAATGGGAGCCGTATAATTCTAATTGCAAGCCCTCTGTCAAGGATTCACTTAGTGCATTGATCAAGTGGATGGAGAGCGAAAAGAGAGATACTTTAGAGAGACGTACAGAGATTATCATTGTCCCTGGATTTGAGTTTAAATTGTGTAACGTATTGATAACAAATTTTCATCAGCCCCAAAGTACGTTGCTTTTGCTCATTTCTGCTTTTGTGGGAGATGAGTGGAGGAACATATACAAATATGCGCTTGAAAATAGTTTTAGGTTTTTGAGCTACGGTGATAGCTCAATATTATTCGGCCGAGAGCCCCATATTAATGTAAATTAGTATTTTATGAGCCCAGTTGGAAAGCATCGGGCCTGAACTCATAAGATTGGGAGCTACATTTAAGAGTTGCTGACTTGCCATATTAAGGTAAAATTCGTCAGATGTTATACCATACATTGTGAGTAAGTTTCCTGCCATCACAGAATTTGCCGATGGCCTCATAAAGTCAATATTAGACTCTCTTTTAAAAGTAACTGTGTGGACGGGTGTTCCTATTTCAGATTTACTGAACATGCCGTTCCCGGGCTTAAAAAACCTCTCTGTTGTCATCTCTAAATATCTTTTGGCAACATGAAAGTATTCATCTTCTCCCTTCATCTGAAACAGCTCAAGTGATGCTTCAATAAAATGAGCATAATCAGACAGATATCCTGGAAGATAGCTTTGAGAACGGCAAGTATACCTAAACAACCTTGAATCCTCTTTGCTGATATTGTTGTATATAATAAACTCAAAATTTGCAACAGCTTTTTGGTAAAGCATTGGATCTGAAAGGTATCGCGAAGCAATAGTCAAGGCTTTTACACACATTGAATTAGACGCTGTAATGCACCTTTCGTCTTTAAAATATGACCTATGTTCTGCCCGTCTCAATCTTAATTTTTTAATTTCATCAAGGGTAATAACATTCAGTGTATCAATTCCTCTGACAGGTAATTGTCTTTTTTTGGGATCGGCGTCAATATCTAATCCAATAGCATCTGCAACCTCTTGGTATCGATCAGGTAAGAGGATTTTAAGTTCATTTATAGAATAGTGATAATACACTGACTCTTTAATATCTCCCAATAGAGTGGTACTGTTATAATAGCCTCCTTTGCCGTTACTCAATTCATTTTGAATAAATTCCGAGATTAGCAGAGCTGTTTTTTTGTATGAATCTTTTTTGTAATAATCATAAGCAAGCGAATAAAGCGCAAGAAACTGGCTGTTCTCTTCAAGAGTCTTTTCAAACAGTGGCTGAAGGCAGGTATAGTCAACTGCCTGCCTGAAAAAACCTCCGTCAATAACGTCAAAAAGCGGGGAGTATTGAAAGTGATCGAGCAGATTTTCAACTCTTTCTGAAATCTCATCATCAGGGAATGTTTTTAAATACTCAATGAGTGTGAAAAGGCTGACCGGGCTTGGAGTGAAAGGTTTAAATCTCGATAAGAAATCTGTTTGAAAAATTGAATTAAACCATGTTTTTAAATACAGATTGAAAAACACGGAATCAATTTTCGGTTTTTTTTCAGTCTTTTGAGCAATACCCAGGTTAATTACCCTCTTGGAGAGCTCTTCTGACATTTGAAAAAGTTTTTCTCGCTTCTCTGACTTGGCCAGCAATACCCTTTTTGCCAACTCCTTAAAATGTTCAGGGTCACAATTTGAGAAGGCAATCAGCGGTCTTCTGTTTGGCATTATAAACATATTTACCGGCCCGTAAGTGAAATCCTGATTTAACAAAAGAAGATCCAACGCCAGGAGAAATGACTCAGGATTCTCTTCTTTGTCTTCAATCAAACATACAAAATTTTCATTCAACAATGAGATTATCTCCGGGTCATTAAAGAGTTTCGAGGTGCTCTCCCTTAAGGTAATATTGCTAAAATATCCGATATGTAGAAATATGAGCTTATCCTCTTCCAATGCGTAATGCAGAAGTTCATTATCAAGTGAAAAATTCCATTTTATCCCTTCTTCACTAAACATTTTAAGGTATGGAGAGCAACTTTTGAACATTTATTATATATTTTTGCTAAACTAAAGCTTGACCTAATATGAAAAAAAGAACAATAATCGATTTGTTCGAGGAATCTGTTGAGAAATACTCTAACAAAACTTTGCTGCTTGAAAAAATAGCAGACAAGTATCTACCAACCACTTATTCACAGACAAAGCTAATGGCAGAACAATTTGGTGCCGGCCTTTGTTCACTGGGTTTTCAAAAAAACAACCATGCTTCAATTATGTCTGAAGGCAGAAACTGGTGGATTATCGGTGAATTGGGAATATTTTACGCAGGGGGAATAAATGTCCCCATTTCAATCAAGTTGGAAGAGAGTTCTGACTTGTTATTCAGATTCATGCATGCCGAAGTTGATACAATTCTTGTCTCGGAAAGGCAACTCAAAAAATTAAGACCCATAAAAGATCAGCTTAAAGATCTTAAGAGAGTAATTGTATTTGATAAACTTGAATCATATGAGCCCGGGGAGATATTTGTGGGGGATTTAATTGAGGCCGGAAAGGAGTACCTAAAAAATAATAGAGAGTCCTTCCTCTCAATTGCACGCTCTTTAAATAATGATGACTATGCCACAATAACCTATACTTCAGGAACTACAGCAGACCCTAAAGGAGTAATTCTTACTCATAGAAATTACACTGCAAATGTAGAGCAGGCACTATCCTGTATGTCTATACCTACTGAGAAAAGAATGCTAATCATTCTTCCTCTTGACCACTGCTTTGCTCATGTAGTAGGGTTTTACATTATGATAGCCACAGGTTCTATTGTGGCGACTGTACAGGCGGGAAAAACCGGTCTGGATACCTTAAAGAATATCCCGATAAACATCAATGAAGTAAAGCCTAACATTCTGCTCTCTGTTCCTGCGCTTGCAAAGAGCTTCAGAAAAAACATCGAGAACTCGGTTAAGTCCAAAGGAAAGGTTGCTGAGGCTCTCTTTAACCTTGGACTAAAGACGGCTTATGCTTACAATAAGGAGGGGTGGAACAGGGGAAGTGGTCTCTCTTTTGCCCTATATCCACTTGTTAAACTATTCGATAAAATACTCTTTTCTAAAGTAAAAGGTGCGATGGGAGGTGAACTTGATTTCTTTGTAGGAGGAGGAGCACTACTGGACATTGAGATGCAACAGTTTTACTATGCATTGGGAATGCCTATGTTCCAGGGATATGGACTCTCTGAAGCAACCCCTGTTATCTCAACGAACACCCCGTTAAAACATAAACTGGGCTCTTCAGGTATTCTTGTTAAGCCGATGGAAATTAAAATTCTTGATACAGATGGAGCGGAGCTTCCATTAGGAGAAGCCGGAGAAATTGTCATTAAGGGAGAGAATGTTATGGCAGGTTACTGGAAAAACCCCAAATCTACAAAGGAGACAATAAAAGATGGATGGCTTTACACCGGTGACTTGGGCTATTTGGACAAAGATGGATTTCTTTATGTAAAGGGCAGGTTTAAATCATTACTGATATCCAGTGACGGAGAAAAATTTTCACCTGAAGGTATTGAGGAGACACTTATGGGAAATTCCAAGCTTATTCAACAGATAATGTTGCACAACAACCAATGTCCCTATACAATTGCAGTAATTGTTGCCGACAGAAGCAAACTTAATGGAAGGGAGCTGGTAGAAGCAATAGGGGGAGAGCTTGATAAGTACAAAGGCAGGGGAGAGTATGCAGGGCAATTCCCGGAAAGATGGCTTCCATCTACTTTTGTATTGGCCGACGAACCATTTACAGAGCAGAACAGAATGATAAACTCTACAATGAAGATGGTAAGGTCTAAGGTAGAAGAAGTTTACAAAGATAGAATTGCTTACGCCTATACACCGGAAGGGAAAAACATATTCAATAAATATAATATTGGACAGAATGAATAGAGCCAGACTTCTTTTAACGATTATCCTGGCAGCAGCTTGTATTTTTGTAACAATCGGTGATAGACATCTACCCTCAGCAAAAGGTGTTGATTTTGATGGGTTTTCGGCAGTAAGGGCTTCAAAAGACATCGAAATCATCGCATCTGAGCCTCACTCAATCTATCATCCCCAGGAGAGAGCAAAGGTAAAGGAGTACCTTGCCTCCAGATTGGAGGATATGGGTGTAAGTTGTGAGAGTTTTGATTATGACTCACTTCAGGACAAAAGGGGATATGTATTTAACATTTCCAACATTTATTCTGTAACTGAACCTGTAAATAAAAAAGCAGATTCATACATATTGCTGATTGCACACTATGATTCAAGCCCGGCAAAAAAGGTTAAAGGAGAGAAGGTACTCTCCTATGGTGCTGCTGATGACGGCTATGGTGTAGCAACAATAATTGAAATACTCAGAAATGTGCTAAAGACAAGAGCCGAATGGAGTCAAGGGATAAAGGTTCTGTTTACCGACTCTGAAGAGTATGGCCTTTATGGAATTAAAAAAGCATTGGATTACCAACGCGATATTTTTGAAGATGTAGGACTGGTAATAAACATTGAGGCAAGAGGGGTTAAAGGACCTGCTATTCTTTTTGAAACCACTTCAGGTAACAGCAGATTAATAGAGCTTTACAAAAATTCTCCAAGACCCTATGCATACTCTATTACCAGTGCTGTTTACAACATTCTTCCAAATTCCACCGATTTTACACTTTTAAAGGATACTTTACCTGGCCTCAATTTCTCTGTAGTTGATAATCTCAACTACTACCATACAAATCTTGACAACTTCGATAATATCTCTTTAAAATCAATTCAGCATTACGGTGATCAGATTTTACCTTTGGTTTCAACTTTCCTTACAGACCAGAAGTACTCAGATAACAACAGTTTAAGATCAAATGAAAATTGTGTCTATTTCACAATACCGTTTTTGGGACTTTTCTCCTTCTCGCAATCTATGTATCTGATTATAAAGATTATTACCTCGTTAGTTTTTCTTTTGCTACTGATGGCATACCTTAAGCAGAGCAGAATTTCCTTTAAGAGTATCGGGCTGATAATGATTTTGAACCTTTTTATTATTGCAGTAGCATCTGCCGCAGGTTACCTTGTTGCCAGCATATCAGCAAAGGCAAACGGGTTACCATACAGAGTAATAAATCTTGCCTATGTCGAATATGAATTTGTATTTACTTTTGCTACATTGTTGTTATTCACTGTTTTATACACAATTACATACATCATAATAATTAGAAGGAGAAAAATCTCCAGCCTCAATTTCATCGCATCCGGCAATATTCTGATGCTGACTCTCTCATTTGTATCCTATTTTAAAATTGGGGACAGTATAATCATCTTTATTCCCTCGTTTATCGCAGTTGTGATGTTTCTTCTCAATATTTTTAATTATTCAAAGTACCTTAATATTTTTGGGGTGATACTTCTCTTAATGTTCGTGTCTCCAATTATTTATTCGTTGTCAGTCACCCTTGCAATCGGCTCATTATTTGTCGTTACCGCATTATGGGGTCTTTACCTTTGGTTACTTTTACCTTTAACTGATCGCTTTGTGAGAAGGAATGTGTAATTATTTTATAATTTTGCGCTTTTAATAAAATAACCTATGGTTATAGATAAATTCAAGGAAATCAGACCATATATAGGTGATGAAGAGGCCCCTGCACTCAAAAGAATAGCTTCGCACCCTTTGTTGAAAAATATTTCAACTTATCTTTTTCCTGGCAAAGACCACGAAGAGTTCAGAGCTTTCATCTCTTCTCTAACCTGTGTTGATGAGTTTCAGGGAAAAGTAATGCTTGCTGCAATTAAAAAAATCATCAAAGACACAGCAAAGGATTTGTCATACTCAGGGCTTGATAAGCTTAAGGATGATAAAAAACATCTTCTGATATCTAACCATAGAGATATCTTGCTTGATTCCGCATTAATTCAGATGATTTTTTTTCTGAACAATATGCAGACATCAGAGATGGCTGTAGGAGATAATTTAGTTACCGACCCGTTTATTGAAGACATTGCTAGGTCTAATAAGATGATAAAGGTCATCAGGAGCAGCAATCCTCGCAAATTATATACTTCGTCACTGCTTTTGTCTGAATTTATCAGAGAGAGAATAACATCACAAGCTTCATCTGTTTGGATAGCTCAAAGAAACGGCCGTACAAAAGACGGAGTTGATATGACCGAACAGGGATTGCTCAAAATGCTTGATATGAGTAGTTCCGGTGATTTTACCAATGATTTTGATCTTCTCTCCATTGTACCTGTATCTATCTCTTATGAGTATGAACCGTGTGATTTTTTAAAGGCAAAAGAGCTCTATATCAGCAGAAGAACACGTTATGTAAAATCTCCCGGAGAGGATTTAAACAGCATTTTAACAGGAATAATGCAGTTTAAGGGTAATATCCATATTGATTACAGAGAACCTCTTTCACGCACAGACTTAGAAAATTGTGCTCAATTCGCAAAAAATGAAAGATTCAAGGCTCTGGCAGAGATTATTGATAAAAGAATCAATGAGGGTTATCACATCTGGAATACTAACAGAATAGCCTACGATATTTTACACTCATCAAACAAATTTTCTACTCATTATACGTCTGAGGAGCGAAAGTCATTCGAAGAATATTGTGACTTTAAAATATCAAGTTTCGAAGGTGACATTTCAGAGATAAGAGAGATATTTCTTTCAATTTATTCAAATCCACTTGGCATAGTCGAGTAATTCAAGCTCTTTTAGACATATATTCATATGAGTCAGTGTAACAAATAGATAAGCTCTATTATGTCTGTTTGTAACATATGTGTTACATGGTATAACATCTATGTTATTATTGCACAAGATCAATTTATTAGTAATTATTACTTACTGTTATGGCTTATCCGTGTTCACTATTGTTAAATATTTAATAAGTTACAAATTAGAACACAATACTTTCAGTTGTGTATATATTTAGTTGTTTTAAGGTAATTAAATTATTATTTTTGCCTTGATATTCCCACATTTTTGAAATATAATCACACAATCTATGAATAAGTTAGTTTCTTTACCGGAAGTAGTTGAAAAACTGAAAGATGGAATGACAATTATGGTAGGAGGATTTCTAAATTACGGGGCTCCTCTCACCATTTTGAATACCATTGCTGAATCGGGGGTTAAAAATATAACTTTAATTTGCAACGATGCCGGCTTCATAGATAAAGGCGTTGGGAAGATAATTGCTAATGGTCAGGTAAAAAAGCTCATTACTTCATACGTAGGCTCAAATCCATCTGCAATTGATAAGATGAATAATTCAGAGATGGAGGTTGAATTTTCTCCACAAGGCACGCTAATAGAGCGAATAAGAGCCGCAGGTGCCGGGCTTGGAGGGGTTCTAACTCCAACCGGATTGGGTACATTAGTTGAAAATGGGAAACAGATTATAACTGTTGATTCAAAAAAATACTTACTTGAGACACCTTTAAAGGCAGACATGTCATTAGTAGGAGCCTCAATAAGTGATCATGAAGGTAATCTTCACTACAAGGGAACAACCCGCAATTTCAATCCATTGGTTGCCATGGCAGCAGATATTGTAATTGCAGAGGCAGAAGAGATTGTTGAAACCGGCCAACTGAGTCCTGATATTATACACACTCCTGCAATTCTGGTAGATTTTATTTACAAAAAATAGTTTTATTATGTCTCAAAAAGCGATGATAAGGGTTCGAATGAGCTCCCATGATGCTCATTACGGCGGAAATCTGGTAGATGGAGCCAAGATGTTGCAGTTATTCGGTGATGTTGCAACTGAATTGTTAATCAACTATGACGGTGACGAAGGTCTCTTCAGGGCTTATGACAATGTTGAATTTTTAGCACCGGTATATGCCGGCGATTATATCGAGGCAACAGGAGAGATTGTCTCTGCCGGAGGCAGCTCGAGAAAAATGAACTTCGTTGCAAAGAAGGTTATAATCCCAAGGCCGGATATTTCAGCTTCGGCAGCTGATATTCTTGAAGAGCCGATAATTGTTTGCAAAGCAAGCGGAACATGTGTTACTCCTAAGGATTGTCAAAGAAAAAAGAGATAAATTATGGAAAAGCTAATTATTACAGCTGCTATATGCGGTGCGGAAGTATTAAAAGAGCATAACCCGGCGGTTCCTTACACTGTAGAGGAGTGCGTTAGGGAGGCAAAATCTGCATATGATGCAGGAGCAAGCATTATCCACCTTCACGTAAGGTATGATGACGGAACACCTACGCAGGACAAAAACAGGTTTAAGGAGGTGATGGATGCTATTTACAAAGTTTGTCCCGATGTAATTATTCAGCCTTCAACAGGTGGTGCAGTTGGAATGTCAAATGACGAGAGGCTGCAGCCTACCGAACTAAACCCTGAACTTGCCACACTTGACTGTGGAACTCTTAATTTTGGAGGGGATGAGGTATTCATGAATACAGAAAATACAATAAAGTACTTTGCCGAAAGGATGAATGAAAGAGGCATTAAGCCCGAACTTGAGGTATTCGACAAAAGTATGATAGATATGGCTTTGAGGCTTCACAAAAAAGGGTACATTAAAGAACCAATGCACTTTGACTTTGTGATGGGAGTAAATGGAGGTATAACCGGAGAATTGAGAGATTTTGTGTTTTTAAGAGGAAGTATTCCTACAGAAGCAACATATACCGTTGCCGGAGTAGGCAGATTTGAATTTCCACTTGCTACTGCCGCAATTATTGACGGTGGGCATGTAAGGGTAGGATTCGAAGATAATGTTTTTGTTTCCAAAGGTGTGTTGGCAAAGTCCAACGGAGAACTCGTCCAAAAGGTGGTAAGAATCGCCAAAGAGTTTGGCAGAGAGATAGCCACTCCCGATGAGGCAAGAAAGATCCTCGGAATGAAACCAAGACAATAACCAAATAAAGTCATTATTAACATTTAATCTAAACTCAGGATGAAAAAGGGAAACAAGTACGGTATCCACAGAGTGATAGAACCACTAGGCGTTCTTCCTCAACCGGCAAACAAAATTGACAACAACATGGACGAAATTTACGACAACGAAATTTTGATCGATGTTCAAACTCTTAATATCGACTCTGCAAGCTTTACTCAGATAGAGGAGCAGGCTGGAGGCGATAAAGAGAAAATTGCGCAGATAATGCTTGATATTGTTGCCAAACAGGGAAAACACAGAAATCCTGTAACCGGTTCCGGAGGTATGCTTCTTGGAACAGTTGAAAAGATAGGAGATGCCCTGAAAGGTAAAACAGACTTAAAGGTTGGAGATAAAATTGCAACACTGGTCTCTCTTTCACTTACCCCTTTGAGGATTGATAAAATTAAAGAGATAAGACCGGATATTGATCAGGTTGACATCAACGGAAAGGCAATTCTTTTTGAAAGCGGAATTTACGCTAAAATACCAAAGGATATGCCCGAAACACTCGCACTTTCAGCATTGGATGTAGCAGGAGCTCCTGCACAAACTGCAAAGCTTGTTAAACCGGGAGATACCGTTCTGATTATCGGAGCAGGTGGAAAATCAGGTATGCTTTGCTGCTATGAGGCAAAGAAACGCGCAGGCGTAACTGGTACTGTAATTGGCCTTTGCCACAGTGAGAAGAGTACAAAGAGGCTTCAGGAGCTGAATCTTTGCGACTATGTATTCGCAGCTGACGCTACTCAGCCGGTTCCGATTCTCGAAAAACTGGAAGAGATTACAAAAGGTCAATTGTGCGATGTTACAATCAATAACGTAAACATTACCGATACCGAAATGATAAGCATACTTGCAACAAAAGATAACGGAATCGTCTATTTCTTCTCTATGGCCACAAGCTTTACCAAAGCAGCTCTTGGTGCAGAAGGCGTAGGTAAAGACGTAAACATGATCGTTGGTAACGGTTACACAAAAGGTCACGCCGAAATTACTCTCCAAATATTGAGAGAATCAGAGGTTTTAAGAAAAGTATTCACAGAGTTGTACGCTTAATTGATTTAAAGAGAAGATGAAAAAGGGATGCAGATACGGAACCCACAGGGTTTTGTCTCCGGCAGGCACTTTACCACAGCCGGCACAAAGACTTGATAACACAATGGAGGTTTATGATAACGAGGTTCTTATTGATGTAAGTACATTAAATGTTGACTCGGCCTCTTACACGCAGATCAAGCAGGCTTGTGGAAAAGATGCCGAAAAGATGAAACAGATGATTCTTTCTATAGTGGAGGAGAGGGGCAAACTTCAGAACCCGGTTACAGGGTCTGGTGGTATGCTTATAGGTACAGTAAAAAAAATAGGGGAGAATTTTCCAAAGAACAAACTTAAGGTTGGAGATAAAATTGCAACACTTGTATCTCTTTCATTAACCCCTTTAAAGATAAAAGCGATAAAAAAACTTGTTCCGGAATCGGACCAGGTAGATGTTGAGGCAGAGGCTATTCTCTTTGAGAGTGGCCTCTTTGCCACTTTGCCGGACGATATCCCTGAAAAACTGGCACTTGCAGCACTTGATGTAGCCGGAGCCCCGGCTCAGGTTGACAGGCTTGTAACCGAAGGAGATATTGTTTGTATAATCGGAGGAGGCGGAAAATCAGGTATTTTATGTTGCTACCAGGCAATGCAAAATTCAGGACCATCCGGAAAGGTTATCGTTGTTGAGTTTTCAAAAGAGAACGCCAAAAGGATAGCTGATTTGAATCTGGCAACAGATATAATTGTTGCCGATGCCACCAACGTAATGGACGTTTATAACAAGGTAATGGAAGTTACCGGAGGAAGAGGTTGTGATGTAACTGTAAACAACGTTAATGTTCCATCAACCGAAATGACCTCAATCCTTATTACCAAAGGGCAGGGACATGTATACTTTTTCTCTATGGCCACCAGTTTTACCAAGGCGGCCCTTGGTGCCGAGGGGGTAGGGAAAGACATTAACCTGATTGTGGGCAACGGATATGCCAAAGGTCACGCAAACCTAACCCTGAATATTATCAGGGAATCAAAAGAGATTAGAGAGCTTTTTGAAAAATTATATGTTTAATCCAATGACTGAGAACAGAAGACTAACAATGTTTCCGGAGGTTTCAGACGAACAGTGGAACGACTGGAAGTGGCAAGTGAAAAACAGAATTGAGACACTTGATCAGCTAAAGAGCTATTTACACCTCACAGAAGAGGAGGAGGAGGGAGTAAAGGAGTCGCTTAAAACATTGAGAATGGCAATTACGCCATACTATTTAAGCCTCATTAATCCTGACAACCCAAATTGTCCGGTAAGGAAACAGGCAATTCCTACAGGCTCCGAAACTCATGTTTCAGCCGCAGATTTGCTTGACCCGCTTCACGAGGACGAGGATTCTCCGGTTCCGGGATTAACACACAGATACCCGGACAGAGTATTGCTGCTTATAACTGATATGTGCTCGATGTATTGCCGCCATTGTACCAGAAGGAGGTTTGCCGGTCATAAGGATGACGAGACACCGGGAGATAATATTCAAAAAGCAATAGACTACATTGCAAGAACACCACAGGTTAGAGATGTACTCCTTTCCGGAGGAGATGCTCTGATGGTATCTGATGCCAAGCTGGAATCTATTATTAAGAGATTAAGGGATATACCACATGTTGAGATTATCAGAATAGGATCGAGGGTTCCTGTTGTATGCCCTCAAAGAATTACAGATAAACTGGTTGATATGCTTAAACAATATCACCCAATCTGGCTTAATACCCACTTTAATCATCCTGATGAAATTACCGCGGAATCTAAAGTAGCATGTGAAAAACTTGCAAATGCAGGAATTCCCCTGGGAAATCAGTCAGTACTCCTGCGAGGAGTCAACGATTGTGTAAATATTATGAAAAGGCTTGTACATAAGCTTGTTATGATTAGAGTAAGACCATATTACATATATCAGTGCGACCTTTCAATGGGTCTTGAACACTTCAGAACCCCGGTATCAAAGGGAATAGAGATAATTGAGGGTTTAAGAGGACACACATCCGGTTACGCAGTTCCTACCTTTGTAGTTGATGCACCAGGTGGAGGTGGAAAGACTCCTGTAATGCCAACATACATAATTTCACAATCGCCGGGAAGAGTAGTCTTAAGAAATTTTGAGGGGGTCATAACAACATATACCGAGCCTTCTGAATATCACAACAGTTGTGACTGCAAGGATTGTCGTGAAAATGCTAAAGTAGAAGGTGTTGCATCGCTTTTACAGGGCCAGAGACTAGCAATCGAACCTGAGGTATTGATGAGAAAAACGAGGTCACATAACAAATAAAAAATACAATGCCGTTTGTAGAGAAGATCCTAAGCTCCGGAACACTTTCCATTGTGGGTCTTGAGAAAAATACCGGCAAAACCGAGTGTCTGAATTACATTTTAAGAAGATTATCAGGCTATGCCCTTAAGGTTGGGGTTACGTCAATTGGTGTAGATGGCGAAAAGGTAGATCAGGTAACACAAAGTTCAAAGCCGGAAATTTTTCTTGGAGAGGGGATTCTATTCTCTACAAGCGAAAAGCATTACAGAGAGAGACAGATCTATTCTGAACTGCTCAGTATTGATGAAACACAAACCTCTCTTGGCAGAATATGTACTGCCAGAGCATTAGGTTACGGTAAAGTATTACTTTCCGGACCATCTCAGACAGCATCTCTCATAACATGGATTAAAAAGTTAAAGGAGGATTACTCTACTGACCTGTGTATAATTGATGGAGCTCTTTCAAGGCTCAGTCTTGCATCACCTGCTGTCTCCGAATCTATGATACTTGCTACAGGGGCAGCATTATCCTCAAGCATTCCTGAACTTGTAAATAAAACTCAATTTATTACAGAACTTATTAATATTCCTGAAACCGGAATAGCCCTGAAATTTGATGACAAATCGCCGGAGAAGGGAATATGGCAAATAGGAAAAGGGGGAAATTTTGAAGCTCCTCTTTTTGAATCTGCTTTCATCCATGGAGAATCTCAGTCAGGACAAATAAATGACAAAAATGATATCTCAGCTCTTTTTGTAGCAGGAGCTCTCACAGACAGGTTTTTAAAGATGATCTCTACAGAAAAAAAGTATGTACAGGCTGAAATCATTGTCAAAGACTTCACCAGAATTTTTGTTACACCTGCAACTTATCGTAATTTTATAAAAAAGGGGGGGATCATAAGGGTATTAAGGAGAAGCAACCTTATTGCTGTATGTGTGAATCCTACTGCTCCCAACGGCGTTGTACTTAACTCTGATAAACTTTGCGGAGCTTTGGGTGAAAAACTGAATTTGCCTGTTTATGATATAATTAAAAATGGTTATGAAGTTTAGATCGGTTTTAGATATTTCATGTGGAATCAGGCACATCTACTCACAGCTTGACATAAGTTCATCACTGTCACGTGCGATACTTCTCGACAGTGATATGAATACATCTGCTAATGCTATTCAGAAAGATTACACCGATATTGACGAAATATTACCCCTTTTTAATAATTCTTCATTTGTATCAGCTATAAACCAAACCAAAATAAAGCTTTCAGAGTTAAAGGATATCAGAAACTCAGTAAATCGTCTTAGGGAGGGAGCAATCCTGGATGATATTGAGCTGTTTGAAATAAAGTCACTGGCAATAATCAACAGTGAGATATCAACCCTTTTAAGCCAATTTAATGTTGAGTCATTTAAGATTTATGACACAACTCAAATACTGAATTTATTAGACCCTGACGGAAACAGGATTACCTCATTCTATATTTATGACTCATACAGCCCTCAGCTTACCAAATTAAGGAGAGATTACAAACAGAGCAACTATCAGGACCAGGAGATATCTTTTGAAATATCAAAAGATGAGGAGAGGATAAGAGAGAAACTATCCGCTTCTCTAAGAGATCATTACTTATTGTTAGACAACTCAATGATCTCACTTGCGAATGCAGATATATTAATCGCAAAATGCTTGCAGATTAAGAGCTTAGATCTGATTGTTCCAAAGGTCTCTTTAAATGAAAAAACTGAATACCAGAGTTTGTTTAACCCTGAAATTGAGAGCATACTAAAGAAAGAGAAAAGGGAATATCAAAAAACCGATATCTCCTTTAGTTCACAAAAGCCCTTACTAATAACAGGCTCAAATATGGGAGGGAAAACCGTAACTCTAAAAACACTTGCGCTTTCACAATTGTTATTTCAATTTGGGTTCGGTATTCCTGCAAAAGAGGCACTTATAACACCTGTAAACGAAATATTTCTCTCTTGTGGCGATGATCAGGACTACAGAGTAGGTTTATCATCGTTTGCAGCTGAGATGAAGAGGATAGATAAAATGATTAAGAGCCTGAGGAGGGGTCGATTCATTCTATCTTTAACAGATGAACCCGCCAGAACAACAAATCCTGTGGAGGGATCTGCACTGGCCGAATCACTAATAACAGTCCTGAGCAAATACACATCAATGAATATTCTTACAACACATTACAACATAATAAACTCTCAATGCTCAAGATTAAGAGTAAAAGGTTTTGAGAATGGCAAGATGAACTATTCATTGGTTGAAGACACAGGAACAGAGGCACCCCACGAAGCACTTCTTATTGCAGAGAGTCTGGATATAGATCCAGAATGGGTGGAACTTGCTCAAAAAGAGTTGAATAAAAGAAATTAAGTATTTAATAATATGCAGAGTAAATTAGGTTTAGATTTTAAAAGAGTGGATTATGCCAGAGAACTGGCGTCTGGAATTGCATCCAATGTTCAAGAGTTTGTTGAAAGTTTTACAACAGTTGCAGTTGAAAGAACATTGTGCAGAATGGCAGGAATTGACGGAACCGACAGTAATGAGGTTCCACTCCCAAATGTTATGACAGACTTTCTGAAAGAGAGAGGAGTTATTAATCAGGGGGTACTATTCTACATTGCAAATGCCATGGTCAATACAGGACTCTCGCCTCAGGAGATTGCGGAGAAAGTTGCCTCTGGCCAACTTGATATAACAACATTACCCATTGCCTCAAAAGAGAGCATCAGTGAAGCACTTAAACCTGTTACAGAGCAGTGTATTCAGAGAATTACAGACAGAAGGGAGAGGCGGAAAAAATATCTTGAAACTCTTAGTGAAGGAAGCAAGCCCTACCTTTATGTGATTGTTGCAACAGGCAATATTTACGAAGATGTTATTCAGGCAGAAGCTGCTGCAAGACAGGGAGCAGACATTATTGCAGTTATTCGTACCACAGGACAATCTCTTCTCGATTATGTGCCATACGGAGCTACCACAGAAGGATTTGGCGGTACCTTTGCTACGCAGGAGAACTTTAAAATAATGAGAAGTGCCCTGGATAAAGTAGGAGAGGAGGTTGGAAGGTACATTAGGCTCTGTAACTACTGTTCCGGACTTTGTATGCCTGAAATAGCAGTTATGGGAGCTTTTGAGGGATTGGACGTGATGCTGAATGATGCACTTTACGGCATACTCTTCAGGGATATTAACATGCAGAGAACCCTTGTTGATCAATATTTTTCTAGAATAATCAATGGGTTTGCCGGTGTAATAATCAACACAGGAGAGGACAATTACCTGACTACTGCTGATGCATTCGAAGAGGCACATACCGTTCTTGCATCAGATTTCATAAATGAGCAACTGGCACTTCTGGCAGGAATACCTGAGGAGCAAATGGGACTCGGACATGCATTCGAGATGGATCCTGATCTTGAAAATGGATTCCTTTACGAACTTTCGCAGGCACAGATGACAAGGGAGATATTTCCCAAGTCACCTCTAAAATATATGCCTCCTACGAAATTTATGACAGGAAACATATTTAAAGGTCACATACAGGACACTCTGTTCAACATTGTAGGTATCTGGACAGGACAGGGAATTCAACTTTTGGGAATGCCTACTGAAGCAATTCACACTCCATTTATGTCTGATAGATATCTTGCCATTGAAAATGCAAGGTATATTTTTGGAAATATGAAAAACCTGGGAGATGAGGTGGAGTTTAAAGAGGGTGGAGTAATTAGAGAGCGTGCCCGCTTTGTTTTGGAAAATGCCATACAGACACTTGAGAAAATTAATAATGTTGGTCTCTTCTCGGCTCTTGAGCAAGGGCTCTTTGGTGATGTAAAGCGATCAAAAACAGGAGGAAAAGGGCTTGAAGGAGTTGCGGCAAAGGGCAACAACTACATAAACCCGTTTATTAAGCAAATGAAAGGAGATAAATAATATGAGTGGAGGTTTGTATTCTACACAATCCAAAGATTTCGATAAAACATTGGATTTAAAAAAGATCGCCCCTTATGGCGATACTATGAATGATGGAAAGGTTCAGGTAAGTTTCACACTGCCTGTCCCAGCAGGAGCCGAGGCAACCGAGGCAGCCAAATTGATGCTTAAAAAAATGGGGCTGGAGAACCCTCAGGTAGTCTATTTTAAAGAACTTACACCCGGCTATACATTCTTCAACTGCTACGGAAATGCTACACAATCTGTCGATTACACAACCATTTATGTGCCTAAAGTCGAAAGCACTGTTATGGATATGCACGAAACGGATCTATTTATAAAAGAGAATATCGGGCGCCCTTTGGTTGTTCTGGGAGCCAGCACAGGTACAGATGCACATACCGTAGGCATAGATGCAATTATGAACATGAAGGGTTATGCCGGCCACTATGGTCTTGAAAGATATGAGATGTTTGATGCTTATAACCTTGGATCTCAGGTTTTAAATGAAGATTTTATTGCAAAGGCAATAGAGCTGAAGGCAGATGCCCTTCTGGTATCTCAAACTGTAACGCAAAAAGATGTTCACATTAAAAACCTTGTTGAGCTTGTTGAGCTTATGGAGGCTGAGGGATTGAGAGATAAGGTGATTTTGATTTGCGGAGGTCCCAGATTATCTCACGAATTGGCAAAAGAGTTGGGGTACGATGCCGGGTTTGGTATGAACAGCTACGCAGACGATGTGGGATCATACATTGCACAGGAATTTGCGAGAAGGCAGTCTCAAAAAAAATAAAAATAAACCAAATAGATATGGACAAAAATCAGATCAGAGAGGTCATTGCAAGAAGAGCAGCCCTCGAATTAAAAGACGGTGACGTTGTTAATCTGGGAATTGGTCTTCCAACCCTGATTCCCAACTTTTTGGCACCAGGTGTTAAGGTTACACTTCAGTCAGAAAACGGACTCCTTGGGATGGGACCAGCGCCTGAACCGGGTAAAGAGGACAAAAACTTTACAAATGCAGGTGGTGGATTCATAACCTATTTCCCGGGTGCCGCAAGTTTTGATACAGCTCTCTCTTTCTCTATTATAAGAGGAGGCCATGTTGATGTTACAATTCTTGGAGCACTTGAAGCTGATGAAAAGGGCAACCTTGCAAACTGGATGATTCCGGGGAAGAAGACACCTGGAATGGGTGGAGCAATGGATCTGATTGTAGGAGCAAAAAGGGTTATACTTGCTATGGAACACACAACCAAAGGGGCTCCAAAAATTTTGACAAACTGTAATCTTCCCTTAACTGCTCAGGGTCAGGTGAACATGATAATTACAGAGATGGGCGTCATGGATATCACTCCCGAAGGAATTGTGTTAAAGGAGATACATCCTGATTTTACCGTTGAAGAGGTTCAACAGGTAACCGGAGCAAAATTGATTATATCGGATAAACTTATTAAAATGAGGAGTTAAATATGAAAAAGGTTTACATTGTTGCTGCAAAAAGAACTGCCATTGGCAAATTTCTTGGCTCACTTTCAAGTTTCGGACCAGCAGAGCTGGGCGCAAAAGTTATCGCCGGTATAGTTAAAGAGACCGGCATATCTCCCGATAAAATTGACTCGGTAATAGTTGGTAACATTCTCTCTGCAGGTCATATGCAGGGCGTTGCCCGTCAGTGTTCGGTAAAGGCCGGCTTACCTGTTGAGGTACCTGCATATTCACTAAACATGGTTTGTGGGTCCGGCATGAAGGCAGTTATGAACGGATGCGCCGATATAATCACAGGCACAGCCAATATCGTAATAGCCGGTGGTACCGAATCAATGAGCAATGCTGCATTTGTAATGCCTGGCGGAGCAATAAGGAACGGGGTAAAAATGGGAAACATAACAACTGTTGACCATATGATTTGCGACGGACTCACTGATGCATTCAATAATTACCACATGGGAATAACCGCGGAGAACATTGCGGAAAAATACGGAATAACACGTGAGGAGCAGGATGCCTTTGCTTATGCTTCTCAGCAAAAAGCCTCAAAATCGGTTGACTCCGGGCTTTTTGATAGTGAAATCATTCCTTTTGAAATAGTTACAAAAAAAGAGACCATCATATTTGATAAGGATGAATATCCAAACCGCTCAACCTCACCCGAGAAATTGGGAGCATTGAGACCCGCGTTTAAAAAAGATGGTACAGTAACAGCCGGAAACGCCTCAGGTGTTAATGACGGAGCATCTTTTGTAATGCTGGCCAGCGAAGAGGCTGTTAAAGAGCATGGCTTAAAACCACTTGCTGAGATTGTTGCCTACGGACAGGGCGGGGTAGATCCTTCAATAATGGGCATGGGACCTGTTCCTGCAATCAGACAGGCTTTGAAAAATGCAGGAATGAAATTGAAAGAGATCGAATTGCTTGAACTAAATGAAGCCTTTGCTGCCCAGTCCCTTGGAGTTATCAAAGAGCTAATATCCGAGCATAAGGTTTCAAAAGAGTGGATAGAACAAAGATGTAACATTAATGGAGGTGCAATAGCATTAGGCCACCCGATTGGTGCCTCAGGCAACAGAATTCTTGTTACACTTGTCCATTTGCTGAAAAGCCAAAACAAGAAAATAGGACTAGCATCTTTGTGCATAGGCGGCGGAATGGGAACTGCCATAATTATAAAAGCACTATAGAAAGCCACTTCATGAAGCTGCCCAATGGAAAATTCAAAGGTTAAAATACTCTTCGTATGTCTCGGTAATATCTGTCGATCTCCTGCTGCAGAGGCAATTTTCAGTCAGAAAGCAATTTCTGCCGGAGTTGCAGGTCGTTTGGAGATAGATTCTGCCGGGCTGAACGGTTATCATGACGGAGAGCCGGCTGACCAAAGAATGATAAGGCACGCTTCGCAAAGGGGTTATAAAATAACATCTGTATCAAGAAAGATTATCCCTTCCCGCGATTTTGTTTATTTTGATATGATCGTGGGAATGGATAACTTTAACTTCAAAGAGTTGAAAAGACTGGCTTCTCCCTTTGGAGCACAAGAGAAAGTCTTTAAAATGACCGATTTTGCAAGTAAGTGTAGTGCAAACGAGGTTCCTGACCCATATTACGGAGGAGCAGCAGGATTTGAAAATGTTCTGGACATACTGGAAGATTGTTCCGAAGGTCTTCTTAATAATATTGAGTTATGAGAAAATTAATTTTTGTACTGGTATTTATCTTTCTGTTCACAGAGGCAAATACACAAAACCCTCCTAAACGAGAGTTCAGAGGAGCGTGGTTTCCAACGGTTGTTAATACAACATGGAAAAACATGACTACACAAGAGATCAAAAACGATATAATTCTCTATCTTGATCTTTTTAAAAGCCTGAATATGAATGCGGTTATATTTCAGGTAAGACCCCAGGCCGATGCCCTTTTTGTTTCAGATCTTGAACCCTGGAGCAGATTCATTACCGGGGAGCAGGGAAAATCCCCGGACCCTTTTTTCGATCCTGCACAGTTTATTATTGAGGAGTGCCACAAAAGAGGTATGGAGATGCATGCCTGGTTCAACCCCTACAGAGTTTCCTCAAACAAAGACGAGGTACTGAGTGCAAATCATCTCTATTTCAAAAAACCCGAACTTTTCATTAAATATGGCAACCAGATCTATTTCGATCCGGGAAATCCTGAATCACGAAAGCACACCAACAAGGTAATTGCAGACTTTGTCACCAGATATGATGTTGATGCAGTGCATTTTGACGACTATTTTTACCCTTACAGAGTCCCATTTAAAGAGTTTCCTGATAATGATTCATTTGAAAAATATCACGAAGCTGATGGTTTTGGCAAATTTGATAAGGACAACTGGAGAAGAAACAATGTAAACATGCTTGTTAAAGAGCTGAATGGAACCATTAAATCGATTAAGCCATGGGTGAAATTCGGAATCAGTCCGTTTGGAGTATGGCGGAACAACACAGTTGACGAAAGAGGGTCGGCTTCAAGAGCTCTTCAGACAAATTATGATGACCTTTTTGCAGATGTTCTTGAGTGGACAAAAAACAGATGGATAGATTACAATGCGCCTCAACTCTATTGGGAGATTGGACATGCAAGAGCAGATTACGCTCCGCTTATTAAATGGTGGTCAGAGAATAATTTTGGAGTTAATCTCTATATAGGTCAGAGCATCTGGAACCAGCTGGAGATCAAAAACCGGAATGGTGATATTGTCAACCAGCTTCACAGAAAAATGGCAATGGTAAGAGAAAATTCTAATATACAGGGGAATATCTGGTGGAGCGGTTTAGGATTTGCCCGGTCACATGAACTAGCCGACAGTATAAGGCTCAACTACCAGAGATACCCGGCATTGATGCCTCTTTATGAAAATATTGACACTACACCTCCAAAACCTGTCAAAGAGCTTAAATACAAGAGGGGAGTGATTAGCTGGACCGCAGAAGAAGAGAGTGATCCAATGCAAAAACACTTTCTCTATTGTATTTATGTTTTTGGTAAAAATGAGACAATTAATCTCAATGACGCCTCTAAAATTATGGCAATTGTAAAGGATAAAAGCTACTCTTCAAAGAGTTTAAAGGGGGTAAAAGTAGTAGTAACTTCTCTTGACAGACTCCAGAATGAAAGCTATCCATCATCAATTGTAATAAGGTAATTGAACGGACTATTTGTCTATTTTTTCAATTTGTGCCTTTTCCAGGTCATCTCTCGATTTTGATCTGATGACAAGAAATACACCTGCAAAAATCAAAAAAGCTGAGACAGGTTTTGTCCAGTTCATTGTGTCCTGGCCTATTGATATGGCAATAAATGATGCTATAAGAGGCTGGACATAATTAAACATACTTACAGTTGTTGGCCTGAGCAATTTAAGAGCAAATGAAACAAGCAGGTAGGCAATAAATGTCCCAAAAAAGAGAGCATAACCCAACTGTAGATACTGAGTTAAACCAGCCCCTTCTGCCATTTTTACATACTTCAGACAGAACGGTGCAGAAAATAGCATTCCATAGAAAAACGACCATTTCATTATCTCTACAGGAGGGTATTTAATCATTAATGGTCTTACAATAACAAGATATAGCGCAAATACAAAGCTACTTATCAATACAATAAGATTTCCCGTTATGCTTCCAC
>JAUYTX010000013.1 GCA_030695025.1 Bacteroidales bacterium
CAAGGGAGGAGATTATTTCAAGTGGTCTTGTGAGTGAAAGTGATTACGAAAAAATTGAGCAATACTCTTTGGCTCTGTTTGAAAGAGGCACCCAAATTGCAGCCGAGAGGGGTTTGATTCTCGTAGATACCAAGTACGAATTCGGTAAAAAGGGTGATGAAATATATCTTATTGATGAAATTCACACCCCTGACTCATCAAGATATTTTTACGCTGACACCTATCAGGAACTTTTTGACAAGGGAGAAAATCAGAGACAACTTTCAAAAGAGTTTGTAAGGGAGTGGTTGATGGAAAATGGATTTCAGGGCAAACCGGGCCAGGTTGTGCCTGAAATGACAGACCAGATTGTTACCTCTATCTCTGAAAGATATATTGAGCTTTACGAGAAAATTACAGGCAACAAATTTGAAAAAGCTGTTTATGATAACGATATTTACGAAAGAATAGAGACCAATATCCGAAACATGCTCGCCAGATTATGAGAAATTTATTAATACTCCTGCTTCTTACTTTTACAGTTGTGCCACTGGGTTGCCGTGCCCAGTACGCTCCTGTAAAGGTTAACATCTCAACTGAGATTACTACCATTGACGGAGTAAGTTATTATGTTCATACTGTAGAGAAGAGGCAGACTCTTTACTCAATTTCCAGATCATATAATGTTTCTGCTGAAATTCTTATCAACGACAATCCGGAGTTAAAGCAGGGTCTTAAAGAGGGAGATAAGATTCTTATCAGAAGAGTAACTGATTACACCTCCCCGGAAAAAGTGACTACTCCTGCAAAACAGGCTGTTGTAAAAGATACAGTTTCTCCTGTTAGAATTCAGGCAGATCATCTTGTAAGATGGTATGAAAATCTCGCTTCGATTTCTAAAAAATACGGCGTTACCGAAGAGGAGATAGCAATAGTAAACTCACTGAGTGGAGGAAAAATCCAGGCCAGACAGGTGCTAAAAATACCCTATCCCGGAGAGGCAGAAAGATTTGCTCAAATCCAAAGAGATGATATCAAGCCTATTACTGAGATAAAGAGCGAAGAACCGGATGATGAGAAAATTGAGGCAAAAAGAAGACGGTCTGGAGCAAGAAGAGGGAGCTATACCGCGTCACTTATCATTCCTATGGGTGGAAGGGATTCTGCCTCCACAGGCCATATTTCGGGTAATTTTGTTGAATTTTATCAAGGATTTCTGATTGCCCTGGAAGATTTAAAAGAGGAGTTTAGTGGCATCAATTTGGAGTTAAGAGTATTTGATTCAGACAGGATACCGGCGTCTGAGATTGCACTAAGGGGAGATCTTAAAGGTAGTGACTTGATAATTGGGCCTGTTTTATCAGCACAGATAGAACCCGTTCTATCTTTTGCACATTCAAATGATATCCCTCTTGTTTCACCTGTTGACCCTTCGGGAGATGAGCTCTCCGTAAGATATCCCAACTATTTTCATGTTGGAACTCCTGTTGCTTATCAGCAAAAGGCCCTTATAGAGAGTGTTTCTGCTTCGGGTAACATTGTTCTTATTTTTGAGGAGGGAGGGCAGGATAGCCGTTTTGTTCAGATAACACGACAAATGCTGCAGGATGCCGGGCTTAGATATAAAACACTGTCCTATACTATTTTAGGTGGAAGATCCATACTCCCGCAATTCGAAAACAGGCTTGTTAAAGAGGGTATAAATCAGATAATAGTAGCATCCAACTCCGAAGCATTTGTCTCAGATGTTCTCAGAAACCTCAATTTGATGCAATCCAGAAGCGGTTATTCAATCAAGCTTTTTGGAACACCCTGGTGGAGACATTTTGACAATGTGGATATAAACCTTTATCACACAATGAATCTTAGCATCTCTATGCAATACTATGTAGAATACAATAGTGAAAATGTTAAGAGATTTATTGCCCGTTTCAGGGAGCTATACAATGCAGAACCAACAGCCTATTCATTTCAGGCATATGATGTTGCCTATTTCTTTTTGGGTGCGTTGTATAACTACGGAGGTGATATTGAGGATAATATAGGTAAGTACAACAGAAAATTACTTCAGTCAGATTACAAATTTATTCGTAGAAACGGAGATGAGGGATTTATAAACAGTGGAGTAAGAGTTCTTAAGTACAGACCCGATTTTTCAACCGATACTGGCAGTCCTGGCCTTTAGCCACTCTGCTTCATTCTTTTTAAGAAGAGGTGATATAGTAGTGAATACAACTTTATGATAGTTATTTAGCCACTCAACCTCTTCATTTCCAAGCAAAGAGACAATTACAGCCCTTGTGTCAACAGGCACAAGGGTTAGTGTTTCAAAGTTATAGAAGGTCCCGTAAAGATTGGCTTCATACTCTTTGCATAAAATCACATTTTCGGTTCTGATTCCGTAAGATCCCGGAACATAAACGGCAGGTTCGTTTGAAGTTACCATCCCCGGCTTTAATTCAACAGGGTTCTCCTCCATCCTTATGCTTTGCGGCCCCTCGTGCACACATAGATAATGACCGATCCCATGACCGGTTCCGTGCGAATATAGCTTTCCGGCAGAGCAGACAGGGCCTCTTGCCAGGAAGTCCAGAGATGAGCCTCGTGTCCCCTTTGGAAATATTGCTCTGCTTAAATTTATCATCCCCTTAAGTACAAGTGTAAAGTCCCTTTTTTGCTCCTCTGTCAGCTCTCCAAGTGAAAATGTTCTTGTAGTATCTGTGGTTCCGTAAATGTATTGTGCGCCTGTATCGACAAGCAGAAAACCCTCTTTACGGATGGTTACCGGCTTATCCCCTGAAGGCGAATAGTGTGGTAGCGCAGCGTTTGCTCCAAAAGCAACAATAGGATGAAAACTCTCTCCTCTGTAATCGGGAGATTCTGCTCTTAAAAGTGCAATTTTTTCTGCTAAAAGATGTTCAGTCAGGTTTCCTGATTCTTTTTCAAGTTCTCCCTCCATAAACATAATGAATTTTACCCATGCAACAGCATCTCTTTTCATTGCCTCTCTGAATCCATTTTGCTCCACACTGTTTTTTATGGCTTTTAACGCACCTGTTATACCGCCTCTTGCTTCATCTGTAATAAAACGGGCACCGCCTGAGATTGCCTGATTGTATAACGAGATGGATATTTTATCAGCAGGAGCAATAATTGAAAAGCTATGGTCAAATGATGAGAGGAATTGCCCTGTGTTACTATAATTCATTATCTCTACTCCATGACTCATTAGCTCTTTTTGCAGGGAATTATCAACAACACCTTCATTAACTAAAAGATACGATTTCTCATTAGTAACAACAGCGTAGGATGCAAAGAGCGGGTTGAATGGGATGTCGCTCCCCCTTAAATTAAAAAGCCATGCTATATCATCGCACGATGAGATAATGTACACCAGATTTTCATGGGGAGGCATTGCCAACTTTATCCTTTCAAGCTTACTTGTTATAGTCTCTCCTGCTAACCGAATATCAAGTGATATAACCTTATTGAATTGTAGCAGTGGTCTGTTTTCCCAAATATCCTGAAATGGATCATTTACCGATTTTAGCACTATGGGGCATAGTGCTTTTGAAAGAGAGTCAAATTCCGATTTTGAAACAATCTGACCATCTATAGCAATAACACCAGTCCTGCCCACCTCTGCTTTCAGCCATTCAGGTATAGAAGGGGTGCCTTCGACCTTCATCTTCATTAAGACAACACCACTTTCTGCAAGCTCATTTTCTGCCTGGACAAAGTATCTCGAATCTGTCCAAAGTGCAGCATTTTTTGAAGTAATCACAAGCGTTCCTGCAGACCCGGTAAAGCCCGACACCCATTTCCTGCAGGCGAAATACTCCTGATAATACTCTCCAAAATGGTTATCTCCCGAAGGGATAATAATTGCATCCACAGAGCTCTTTGTCAAATAGTCTCTTACAGCCTTTTGCCTTTCTGATGATGTTTTCATGATTGTTAAAATTATTATCACAAATATACTCAGTTGCGTTGTAAATGTTTTTATAAAAAGCTAAATTTGCCCGGAACAAACTTCAATAATATTTGAAATATGGAAAAGAGCATTAAAGGAACAAAAACTGAACAAAATCTTCTTAAAGCTTTTGCAGGAGAATCTCAGGCAAGGAGCAGATACGTATACTTTTCATCGGTTGCAAAAAAAGAGGGCTTCGAGCATATAGCCGCTGTTTTTGCAGAGACTGCAGAGCAGGAGAAAGAGCATGCAAAGAGATTTTTCAGTTTTCTTGAGGGTGGAATGGTTGAAATAACTGCTTCATATCCTGCCGGCATAATTGGTTCAACTGCAGATAATCTTGCTGCAGCAGCTGACGGAGAAAACGAAGAGTGGACTGAGCTTTACCCTACATTTGCAGAGATCGCGATGGAAGAGGGCTTTCCAAAAGTTGCCACTGCATTTAAAATGATAGCCAAGGTAGAGGCCGAACACGAAGCCCGCTACAGAACTCTTCTTGCAAGAGTTATTGCAGAGAAGGTATTTGAAAGAGAGGAAGAGATTGAGTGGCAGTGCCGCAATTGCGGTTATGTTCACAAAGGCAAAAAAGCTCTGGAGAACTGCCCTGCCTGTAACCACCCTAAAGCTCACTTTGAGCCAAAGAAAAATAATTATTAACAGTTAAAATTATCACTATCTTTGCAGACTGTTTCTAATATGGAAAAATCTGCAATTTACAGAGCCTGGGGCTCAATAAAAGAGATAATGCCAAAGACACTTAAGACGTGTCTTTGGCTTATTCGTATAACCGTACTCGTAACATTGGGTGTTCAGTTTTTGGAATACTTTGAAATATTACCCTGGATTTCCAGATTTCTTAGCCCTGTATTCAATCTGATGGGGCTACCGGGGGAGGCAGCACTTGCCTATGTTTCCGGGTTTTTCGTCAACAATTACTCAGCTATAGCAGTTATGGCCACTTTAAATCTGGATGTAAGAAGTATTACAATTCTGGCTGTTATGCTTTTGTGCTCTCACAATATGATCACTGAGACAGCTGTACAAAAAAAGACAGGCTCTTCCGGCGTAAGAATGTTTGTAATAAGGGTTCTTAGTGCTTTTATTCTTGGATTCACTTTAAATCTTATTATGCCTGAATCAACAGAGGCGGTAAAAATATCAATCCCGGTTTCTGAGTTGACTTTCATGGAGATGATGGAGATTTGGCTTTATAAAACATTAAGACTCATCATCCTGATGACGGTTCTTATATTCTCCCTTTCTATCTTGCAGAAACTCCTTTCTGAATTCGGCATAATAAAATGGTTATCAAGATTTTTGAAACCAATCCTGGCAGTTTTCGGGCTGCCTGCAAAGACATCTTTTCTTTGGATTGTTGCCAACACTCTTGGTCTTGCTTACGGTGCCGCAGTAATGATTGACGAAACCGAAAGTGGTAAAATAACCCGAGAAGATGTTGATTTGCTCAACCACCATATTGGAATATCCCACAGTAATCTTGAAGATGTTATTCTTTACGGCTCAATCGGTGCAATGCTTGGATGGATGTTGATTTCCAGATGGATTATGTCATTTATACTTGTTTGGGAACTTCGCCTTGAGATGGCTCTAAGAAAAAAATTTCCTACCTTTGCCGGTTGAAACGGAAACTAAATTTTTCAATTTAAAATTATGACGAAAGAGAATATAAAATGTTTAATTATTGGCAGCGGTCCGGCCGGATACACTGCCGCAATATATGCATCAAGAGCAAACCTCAATCCCGTGCTTTATGAGGGTATTCAACCTGGTGGGCAACTAACAACCACTACTGAGGTGGATAATTTTCCGGGATATCCAAAAGGGGTTACAGGCCCCGAAATGATGGAGGATCTCAAAGAGCAGGCAACCAGGTTCGGCACAGACGTCCGCTTTGGTATTGCAACCTCTGCAGACCTCTCAAAAAGACCATTTAAAATAACCATTGATAACGAAAAAGAGATTTTCGCCGAAACTCTGATACTTTCTACTGGTGCAACTGCAAAATATCTTGGCATGGAAAGCGAGGAGCGTTTCAGAGGTCAGGGTGTATCTGCATGTGCAACGTGCGACGGCTTTTTCTATAAGGGAAAAGATGTAGCTGTTGTAGGGGGCGGAGATACCGCTTGCGAAGAGGCATCATATCTTGCAGGACTTTGCAATAAGGTTTATATGATTGTTCGCAGAGATGTTTTACGCGCCTCTAAAGCAATGCAGGACAGAGTAATGAACACACCTAATATTGAAATTCTTTGGAATTACAATACAAAAGAGATAACAGGGTCGCCAATGGGCGGGGTTAATGGTGCGATTCTTGTTAACAAAGACGGAAGTGAGAAGAAAATTGATATTCACGGGTTTTTCCTTGCCATTGGCCACCACCCAAATTCAGAGCTGGTAAGTGAATGGATAAAGACAAACGAAGAGGGGTATATTATTACCGAAGGTAAAAGCACCAGGACAAACGTTCCTGGAGTGTTTGCTGCAGGTGATGTTCAGGATCCTCACTACAGGCAGGCAGTGACAGCAGCCGGTTCGGGTTGTATGGCAGCCATTGATGCCGAAAGATTTCTTGCTGATAACAAATAAATTATGATGAGATACATTAAAACAGCAATTGCATTAGCCATAATTGCATTTACAACATCCTGCAAATCGGAATTTGAGGCGCTAAGAAACTCCAGAGATGTAAACGAGCAATACAGAGGAGCTTTTCGTTACTATGAAGCAGGCAAATACCTAAAGGCCGCTGATCTGTTTGACCAACTATTGGTTGCGACAAATGGTACTTCACAGGACGACACTGTTCAGTTCTACCTTGGAATGAGTAACTTTAAACTCGGGGACTATGTAATTGCAGAGGCTAACTTTGACCGTTTTGTCAGTGTGTTTCCAAGAAGTCCATTCACAGAAGAGGCAAAATACCTCAGAATTGAATGTTTATACCGCTCGACATACAGATACGAACTTGACCAGCTGCCCTCCTATAAGGCAATGGCTGCAATAGATGTATTTCTGTATGAATACCCCAACAGCAAATATCTCAAACAGATGAGAGATATGCTTGTTGATCTTCAGGAAAGGCTTGACAAAAAAAGCTTTGAGTCTGCAAAAATCTACTATACCATAGAGGATTACAAAGCAGCCGCCTATGCACTTAAGAATGTACTGAAAGATAATTCAGAGAACCAGTACAGAGAAGATATCATGTACTACATTGTTGCTGCCAATTATCATTATGCAGACAAAAGCATTCCGGAAAAGCAGAAAGAGAGGTTTCTCTTGTTTGTAGATGAGTATTATAATTTTATCAGCGAATTTCCCGACTCTAAAATGAGAAAAGAGGTTGACGGAATGTTCGAAAAAGCACAGACATATATAAAAAACTAAATAAAATGGAGATAAGCAAAAGCGTTCCGACAAACACAATTACCCGCGACCTGTCAAAACTTGCTGCACCTACAGGCAACATTTATGAGTCTGCAATGATTATTGCAAAAAGATCAAATCAGATTGCTGCCGAGCTTAAACAGGAGCTGAAACAAAAACTTGAGGAGTTTTCATCATTTGCTGATACACTTGAAGAGACCTTCGAAAACAGAGAACAGATAGAAATTTCCCGTTATTACGAGAGACTTCCTAAAGCAACCCTTCTTGCAATTCATGAATTTGAGGAGGAAAAAATTCAGGTTAGGAAAATTGAGGGCTAAATGCTTAAAGGGAAACACATACTTCTGGGTATAACAGGAAGCATAGCTGCTTATAAAGCGGCTGTGTTGGCCCGTGCCCTGGTAAAAGAGGGTGCTCAGGTAAGAGTTATTATGACAGATATGGCCAAGCAGTTTATTACACCGCTTACAATGGCCACAGTCACAAAAAATCCTATCCTTGTGGAGTTCTACAATCCTGAAAACGGTGACTGGAACAGCCATATCTCTCTTGGTATGTGGGCCGATCTTTTTCTAATTGCACCTGCCTCGGCAAATACAATTGCAAAGATGGCAACCGGTATTGCCGACAATCTTCTTCTAACCACATACCTCTCGGCTAGATGCCCTGTTGCAGTAGCTCCGGCTATGGATGTAGATATGTTCATGCACGAAGTTACCCAAAGCAATATCGCATTATTGCAGAAAAGGGGTGTTTATGTAATAGAACCCGCATCAGGAGAACTGGCAAGCGGTCTTGATGGTAAAGGGCGTATGGAAGAGCCTGAGGTAATTGCAGAATATGTTAAAGGGTTACTATCAGGCAAGAGAGGTGAAAGGAGTTTTTCGGGAACAAATGTACTTATTACTGCAGGCCCTACTGTGGAAAAGCTTGACCCGGTTAGATATCTTTCAAACTACTCTTCGGGAAAAATGGGGTACTCTATTGCTGAGGAATTTGCTGTACGTGGCGCATCTGTCACATTAATAAGCGGCCCCGTTAATATTAAAACTGTCAACCCTTCCATTAAGGTTATTGGAGTTACGACAGCAGCTCAAATGTATGAAAAGACAGTTGAAGAGTACAATAAAGGCACCCAGATAGCTGTTCTTGCAGCAGCTGTTGCAGATTTTACTCCTCATAAAGGGTCAGGCACAAAGATAAAGAGGGGTGGAGGGAATCTTGTTCTTGAACTTGTACCCACAAAAGATATCGCAGCCTCTTTAGGGGAGATCAAAAACAAAAATACAATGCATATTGGTTTTGCACTGGAGACAGACCACGAAGATGAGAACGCCAGGACGAAACTTAAAAACAAAAATTTTGATGCAATTGTATTGAATTCACTTAATGATCCGGGAGCCGGATTTGCAGTAGACACAAACAAAATCACCATAATAGGTTCAGACGGCAGTAGCCTGGCCTTTCCACTTAAACACAAAAGAGAGGCTGCCTCTGATATTGTAGATTATGTCGAAAAGCTCTTTTTATGCTAAGATCTTTGGCGATATCCAATTATGCACTTATAGACACCCTTGAGATAACTTTTCCTGAGGGTCTTATTATAATTACGGGAGAGACAGGAGCAGGAAAATCAATTTTGCTCGGAGCAATGTCACTTCTTCTGGGAAGCAGGGCAGATAAAGAAATTTTAAAAGATGTCTCCAAAAATTGTGTTGTGGAGGCAACATTTACAATTGAACCCGATTCTTCTACAATTGAGTTGTTCAATGAGTTTTCAATTGAACCGTCAAATGAGATAATCTTAAGACGAGTTGTTACTCCAAATGGGAAAACACGCTCATTTATAAATGACCAACCCGTAGGAGTTCAATTTCTTAAAGAACTGTCCGACAAAATTATAGACATTCACGCTCAACACGAACACCTTCTTATTGGGGACAGCCGATTCCAATTATCAGTCCTGGACTCATTTGCCAAAAGCAAAAATCAACTCGACATATATCAGGCATCATACAATCTGCTTAAAGAGCTTGAAACCGAGAAAGAGCTTCTTAGCGAGAAAATCACAAAAGAAGAACTGGAACTTGAATATAATCGGTTTCAGTTTAACCAGCTTGAGGATGCAAAACTTCTCCCGGGTGAGCTCGAAGAGTTAGAGGCCGAATTTAATATTCTTAATAACGCTGAAGAGATAAAGAGCAATCTTCAACTGGCAATAAGCTGTTTGAATCCGAATGACATTTCTGTTGTGCAGGGTCTGCGTGAGATTCATACAATTCTGGATAAAATTTCACGTAATTTACCTGCCGCTTGGGAGATTGCCCAAAGAGCAGAAGAGTGCAGAATTGAGCTTAAAGACATTGAATCTGAACTGCTGTTAATATCAGAGAAAATTACCGTTTCGCCACTTAGAGCACAACAATTGGATGAGAGAATATCTCTGTTGTATGAACTTCAGAGAAGATATAAAGCAGACACTATTGAAAGACTAATCCAAATTAAAGAGGAGCTTGCTCAAAACCTCCTGAATACTCATAATGACCGGGAGAAGCTTGAAAAATTAAATGCCAAAATCATAGAAGTTCAGGGAGAGAGGGAGAGGTGTGCCAAAGCTCTTACCAACACAAGAGCTGACTCATCTTTGGGGTTTTCATCTGAACTCAGGGACAAGATTCGTGAACTTGAAATGCCACATGCTGAGTTCAATGTAATAATAACAGAGAGCCCTAACTACCATTTTTATGGTAAAGATGAAGTTGTATTCACTTTCTCAGCCAACAAAAACATACCTCCAAGAGAGTTGTCAAAGGTGGCATCTGGAGGAGAACTTTCAAGAATAATGCTATGTTTGAAAGCAGTAATGGCCCGTGAGAGCGGAATGCCTACTCTTATTTTTGATGAAATTGACAGTGGTGTCTCCGGAAGCATAGCAGACAAAATGGGGGTACTGATTGACGAACTGAGTAAAAATATGCAGGTTTTTGCAATAACCCATTTGCCGCAAATTGCTTCAAAAGGCGGTTGTCATCTCCTGGTTTACAAAGAGGCCGATATTACAGGTAAAGCAGCTACAAAAATAAAAGAGATTAAGGAAGATCAGAGAGTGATGGAGATTGCCCGGATGCTAAGTGGGGCTGGCCTTACGGATGCAGCTGTTGCCAACGCAAAAGTATTCCTTAAAACTTAACATAAAACTTAACACATCTACTATATATGAGACTTATAATCCAAAACTCTTACGAACAGGTATCCCAGTGGGCAGCAGCACACATTGTTAAGAGAATTAAAGAATTTGAACCTACACCGGACAAACCCTTTGTTCTCGGGCTGCCAACAGGTTCAACTCCTTATGGGACGTACAAGGAGCTCATTCGCTATTGCCGAGAGGGTGTGGTTTCCTTCAGCAATGTCGTGACCTTTAACATGGATGAGTACATAGGCATCCCAAAAGAGCACCCTCAATCCTACTTCTCTTTTATGTGGGAGAACTTTTTCCAGCACGTGGATATTAAACGTGAAAATGCAAATATTCTTGACGGAAATGCACATGATCTGGAGCTGGAATGTGAGAACTACGAAAAAAAGATGAAATCTTACGGAGGTGTAAATCTCTTTATGGGTGGTATCGGCCCTGACGGACACATTGCATTTAATGAGCCGGGGTCGTCATTGTCTTCAAGAACCAGATTGAAAAATCTTACTACTGACACAATAATTGCCAACTCAAGATTCTTCAATAACGACATATCTCAGGTTCCAAAAACAGCACTTACAGTTGGAATAGGAACCATAATGGATGCCGATGAGGTAATGATTCTGGTTAACGGACATCATAAAGCAAGAGCCTTGTTCCACGGCGTTGAGGGAGCAGTAAACCATATGTGGACCATCAGCGTACTACAGATGCACCGTAAAGGCATTATAATATGTGACGATGCTTCGACGGTTGAGCTTAAGGTTGGCACTGTAAACTATTTCAAGGATATTGAACGTGAAAACCTTGATCCCAGAAGTCTTCTGATGTTCTAAACTAAGCCTGCCCCAGAAACAGGGCTGCTTTTGAAAATACATTTTCGAACCAAAAATTTTTCTCCACGAGGTTTACCTTTTGACTGTCAGCCGGGAAAGGTACCTCGTGTGAGTATTTAAAGGGAAAGTCCAACTCAGTAAGAATGCTCTTGTACACTCCTCCCAAAGCTCTTTTAATCCCTTCCGTAGGTATTACTGTGTCCTTTTTAAGAGATATGATTCTTATTCTCTCTTTGTTTTTTTTATAAAACCCTACCCTCTTCTCTCTATTCAGTTCGTAACCTATATGTGTAATAAAGGCATCTTCAATACTGTCTCCTAATCTTCTGTTTTCACCGTTTTCCTTAACAAAAACTTCACGGTAGTAGCTATTGAGCATTTTGAATGATCTTCTGTCCATTATCAGTTTAGAGCTGCCATTCATCTCAGAAAAGAGCGCCCCTCCGCAAAACATAAATAGCCTACTCTCTTTAAAAATTCCAGCAGGGTCTGACATAAAAAGCACCTGAGACAACAACGCTCCTATTGAATAAGCAAAGACATCCATTCTGCAATTTTTGTCAAATAATGGATGACCTCCTTCACGGATTTCATTTCCCAGCTGAGATACATTAAAAACAGTCTCTCTGCCTGCCAGATAGAATCTGAAAGGATCGGCTGCTATCCTTGTGCTCAAAGCATAATTAAAGAAAGAGAGATCCTGAGAATCTCCTCCATTGGATATATGTTCGTTTACCAGTTTCTGCATCTCTCTGGGGTTACTCCAACTGGCGGGAGAACGGTTTATATGAAGCGAGATGGGAAATAAAATTACAGGCTTACCTGTTTTATCTGACAAATAATTAGCCCATGGGCGGTATTTGTCCCAACTGCGTTCATTAAGGCCGTGAAAAAGTAAAATTGCCGAACTGAACCTTTTGTCCGGCACATCATCTCCAATATTTGAAGGCACGACTACATAATATTTAAAATTTTGATTTTCTATAATCTGATTGTCATTATCAGGAAAGTGCTCGGGAACGGCAACACTCTCTCTGGCCCCGCTAATCTGATCGTAGCCCAGTCTTTCGCTGAATTCCAAAGTAAATTCTCTCATTTTTTCTATTTAATTTTTCACAAATAAAGAGATGAGAACCGGTCGTGTCAAAAAAAAGGTTTGTAGGTATCTGTTTTGGGATAAAATTATGGTATAAGGGATAAAAAAGTGATATGAGTGGCGAAATTATTTCTAAATTTGTTTGTTATGCAAATACCCGAATACATAAATAAAAAGAAAAACATTGTGCGGCTTGTTGGGTTTACAGCTCTTTTTGCCCTTGTTTTCATAAATATTTACAAACCTTTCAGCTCTTCCGGGTGGTATAAAGTTTCGGAGTTTATGTTTTTTGTTTACTCCTCAATAATTATTCTAACAGGAGTTCTTGTGGTTGTTATAAGTCGCCTCATTATGTATTTCTATAGCAAAAGGCACAAGATATCATACTGGAAATATGGAATCTGGGTCTTTATTGAAATATTTTTAATGTCATGCTTTTATACCTTCTACACACTTCTTCTGAATACTGACAGAGATATTATGGAGATTTTTGAAGGGTCTCTAAAGAATACCACGCTCGTTCTACTGCTCCCCTATATTGTTCTGTGGTTCTATTTCGGGTGGAGGGACAGTGTAGAAAAGCTGGCTGTTATTGAAAATCCTGATGAAATGACTTTTTTGCTTCCCGGGAGTATTGCTTTTACTGACGAAAAGGGAGTTTTAAGACTATCTCTCTCCGGGTCAGATCTTCTGTATATTGAATCTTCTGATAATTATGTTTTAATTCATTATACAGTTAATGAAAAGATTAAAAGATATCTTTTAAGAAATACATTAAAAAATCTGGAAAAAGAGCTCGAAAATACCATGGTTACAAGGTGTCACCGCTCTTTTCTGGTTAATCTGGAAAGGGCAAAGGTTATAAGAAGGGATAGAGATGGACTATATATTGAACTGGACGCTCCAGGATCAGAAGATATCGCTGTCTCAAAGAGCTATCAAAAAAAAGTGAGCGAGAAATTTCTCGCCCACTCATTTAAAGATCAAAAATAAACTCTACTTAAGATTCTCTGTGATTTTTGGATCCATAGGTTTAACTTTTGATGGGTAAAAACCTACAAGGCGTCCTTTTTCATCTATCAGATATTTTCCGAAATTCCACGAAGGCTCAGTGGTATTCCATCCGTTTTTTGCTTTTTCTGACAGCCATTTGTATATGCTGTTTTTATCAGCACCCTTTACAGAGGATTTTTCCATCATCATAAATGAGACTCCGTAATTCATTTCGCAGAACTCCTTTATCTGTTCGTTTGTACCCGGATCTTGCGCTCCAAAATCATTTGAAGGAAATCCCAAAATAACAAGTTTCCCCTTATACTCCTGGCTCATTTGTTCAAGCTCTTCAAATTGCGGGGTATAACCGCATTTTGACGCCGTGTTTACAATTAATACCTTTTTGCCTTTTAGATTATCGAATTTAAATGTTTCGCCTGTTATTGTCTTGAAAGACATAGCATAAAAATCAGAGGGAGGTGTAACCGGGTTCTGAGATATCGCCTCAGTTGCGAAAAGGGCAGCTACTGCCGAAAATATTGTTTTAACTATATTCATTTTTGTGTGAGTTAATTTCTGCTAATATAAACAACTTAATGTTAAAAAAGTTTCTTAATATCCAATTCTTATTAAACTCTGTTGTTCACCCTCTTCTTCCCGCTTTTGAGATTTTGACTGTTGTATCCTGTTTAAGTTGAACGTAAGTCCAATCCATAGTACTCTGCTTTGATTTTTGCTGTTATTGTTCAATCTGTATATCGGGTTGTCTGAACTTATGTCCCATCTTCTCGTATTTAACGCATCTGACAGAGTAAGTGATGCACTCAATTTGTCCTTTATAAGTAATCTCTTTATTGCTATGTCCAAAAAGTGTACCGCTTTTGTTTTAAATTGAGGGTAGGTTGCCGGAGAGGTATAAAAATATTGCAGACTTATGTCACTCTTTTTATCAGGAGTGATATTCACAGCAGCATTCCCCGACCACATTACGCTGTTGCTTGCAAGATCAAATCCGTTGAAAGAACCTGTTGTAATGCCGTAATACAAACTGCCTCCTGAGTTGAAAGAGAGAGCAGGTGAAACTTTATGTCTCAGATTGATATCAATTCCTGTTTTCTCACTACGCTTACCATTTACATAGGTTAACATTAATGCATCATCGCCATAAAGCGAGGATACCTGCGTAATAAAATCAGAGATTGTACTATAAAAAAGAGAAGCGTTTAAGGATGTTCCGTTTTTGGAATAGTTGTACATGAGTTCAACTTTGGTTATCTGTTCCGGTTTTATGTATCTGTTTCCTGTTTCATAAACACTTTTGTCCAGCATGTTTACATAGGGATTAATCTGAGGATAAGTTGGTCTGGTAATTCTTCTTGATAGACTGAACGAGAGTGATGACTGCGAATTGAAATCTTTTTTAATCAAAAGAAAAGGAGCCAGAAAGATGTTATTGGTATGAATTGCTTCATTCTCCTTTACAATAATTAAATCTGATACTCCATATTCAGTTCTTAAACCAAGTTTATAACTTAAGTCTTGCTTAAGCTTTCCTGAAAGGTTAAAGTATGCCGAACCAATATCTTCACCATGTGTAAGGTCAGTACTAAAGAAATCATTAAAAACCCAATCATCTGTAAATGAGTCATATTGATACGTATCAAATTTAAAAGAATTTCCTCTGTGGAAATATCTGATACCTGCCTCTATAAGCGTTTTATTGGGTGCTTTAAATGTATAGTCTGTCTGAAAAGAGTAGTTGGTTGGATGACCTCCTCCAAGAGATTTTAAAACGAATACATCATCTTCGAAATACCTTGCCGGTCTCTGCCCTTTTGTTCTTGAAAAGGAACCTCGGAATGTAATATCGCTAACATCTTTTTTAAGGATTTTTCTGTAATCGGCAACTGCCTCTCCCATATGTCTAAGATGGTGGAATTCGTTTTCACGGTTAACAAAAGTAGTGTTTGACGAAGTTGTACTCAAATTAATAATCTGTTGATTATTATTGATTTCAGGTTTCACGTATTTAAAATTTAATGTGAGTTGATCGCCGTTACTGAATTTTTTAATTGCATTAAATATCAATGAATTTGTTTTTTGTTTCTGAACCGACTCAATCTTTTGTTCTATTGAATTTGATGTTGAATAGAAAAATCTGTCAAGTTCACTGCTGACTTTTTCGACATGATATTTTCCAGAATAGCCAAATCCAAATTTCCATCCTAACGCATTAAACATGATGTTTGCATCACCATTTATCCTGTCGGGAAACCCATAGTTTAGAGATGAAGCAAGCGAAAAGCCATCCCTGTTCTCTTTTTTGGTAATAATATTGATTATTCCCCCAGTCCCTTCGGAGTCGTATTTTGCATCCGGATTGGTTATTATCTCTATGCTCTGTGCGAGAGAAGCCGGCACACCGGCCAGTGAGCCCAATGTTGATGGAATTCCATCAATAAGAATAAGTATATTTGAATTTCCCCTTATTGAGATAGAATTATTGTTGTCAATCTGAACCATAGAGGCAGATCTTAACAGATCGGTTATTGAACCTCTTGATGCGGCAATTGATGCAGATGGGTTAATTTTTGTTCTCTCAATATCTGTCTGTTTTTCGTTATAGGATGCAGTAACAGATGCCTCGTTTAGCAGATTTACTGAAGCATTAATCATAATTGGTTCAGTAAGTTTGTTTTCTCCCTCTTTAAGAGTTATGTCCAAAATTTTGGTTTGGTAGCCAATAAAACTGATTTCTAGTTTGTAGCTGGCAACTTTACTCGCCTTTAACCTGAAGACTCCAAGACTGTCTGTGAGTGCTCCGGCAACTATTTTATTTTCTGAATTTTTTAAAACAACCGAGGCAAATTCAACATTTTTTTCTCCCTCTTTCACTTTTCCTGTGAGGGATATGTTGTTTGGTGATGAGTTTTGGGAATAGATATTATTGGAAAAAAGTGTCAATAGTATGACTGATATAAGATAGATCGATTTGTTGAACATAATTTTAGAATGGAGTTATTTATTGAATTATTGGACAGCAAATATATCTTATTCCTACTATTCGTTATCACTTTTCAATGAACTTAACAATCTCGGCTACGTTATCAGGATTTTTAAAATCAACCGGATTAGTCTTTGTATAGGCCTTGAATTCGGATGATTTTTCTTTGTACAAATTCCCAAGCTGCTTAATATTGATGAATTTATTCATTTTCCCCTCTCTCTTTAGCCAGTAGTTAATATACGGTCTGGTTTTATATCCCTCAGGCAGGGTAAGTTCATACAATACCCCGCCGGCATAAAGAGAAGAGTATGTTTTTGTTGCTGCTGTTTCAGTGGTAGTGCCATAGGCCGAAGGGGTTCCGGGCATTACCAGTGTGCAACGGTATTCGGCAAAAAGTTCATCTTTGCCTGAATAGAGTAACTCAACAAACTTATTATTCTGAACAACAAATTTTCTCTCCCCAATTTTAACGGTGTCAATATCTTTAACAATCTCAGGGCCTAAAGCTAAAATTTTACCTTGCTGATTAAAAAGCATCTCTTCACTTAGTAGATAATAATTCAAAACAGCAAAGTTGATTGAGCGATCTTTCATTATAACTGCTCCAGGAGTAAATTCTGACAGAAGGTAGTGTGTTATTTCTATTGATCTGTTTTGGGAGTTAAGAGAAACAGCCGAAATGCTGAGAATCACCATAAGAAAAATGTATTTCATAGCACATTTGATTAAAAATCTGTGTAAAGTTATCACAAACTAAATATTTTACAAGGATATATTAACTCTTTTGATATATTTGTATTCTTTTTTAATAAACATCTGGCGTTCAGAAGTTACAGCGGCATAATAATTGCTGGGAAGCACATAATTATACATCTGCACCATTTTGTTGAATATTTCAGACCTAACCAACACCAAAAATGAAAAAGTTAATATTGCCAATCTTAATGCTGATTATGACAGCAGTGAATCTTCATGCGCAAAAAGCAGAAAATGTAAAAATAACAATCACCGGCGTAGTAGTGGATGCTGCTACCGGTAAGACAGTTGAGTACCCAACAGTTGCTATCTTCACTGATTCTTTAAAACTAATTACTGCAGCAGCGGGAGGTGTGGATGGAAAGTTCTCTCTTGAGGCTCCATCAGCAGGAAAATATATTTTCTCAGCTGCTATGACAGGATATACAAATTATAAAAAAGAGCTGGTTCTTGATAACAGTCAGCGCAGAGTAGATTTAGGCAAAATTGAAATAGCAGAGGGCTTGGAATTAAAAGAGGTGACCGTATCGGGTATTAGGCCTCTTATCAAAAATGAACCTGACAAGCTTACCTACAATATTGATGCAGATCCGATGGCTTCATCCAGCGTGATTGCAGATATTCTCAGAAAGGTCCCTATGATAAGTGTAGATGGAGAGGGGACCGTAAGGCTTAACGGAGAGACAAATTTCAAGGTTCTGGTGAACGGCAGATCATCGGGAATGTTGGTAAAGAACTTTAAGGATGCTATTAAGGCAATGCCTGCTAATACAATAAAGTCTATTGAGGTAATTACAAATCCTCCGGCAAAATATGATGCCGAGGGTGTTGGTGGGGTAATCAATATTATAACTAACCGCAAAACCACTCAGGGTTACAATGGAAATCTGAATGTCGGAGCAAATACACTGGGGGGTTATAATGCAGGTGGATATATTTCTGCTCAGGTTGGAAAATTTGCAATCAGTACAAATATTTATCATGGAAACGAAGTTTCAAAAAAGGGCAGGAATACTTCAGAATCTGAAAATTTCCTAAGTACAGATTATCACTACTCTGAATCATTCGGTAGCTCCGATTCATATACAAAATTCACTTTCGGAAATATTGAAGCGAGCTATGAAATTGACAGCCTCAACCTTATCACACTATCGGGTGGCGGGTATCTTGGGGCCTCAACAAGTGAAGGTCTTTCAACTTTTACAACAATGAACATAAACAGGCAGATAACCAGAAAGTATAATAACGTCTTCAATTCCAAAAACGGGTTTGGATCACTCTCAGGAAGTCTCTCTTATCAGAAAACCTACAAAAAACCTGATCAAAACCTAACCTTTAGCTACAGTGTGGACGCAAGTCCAATGAATACAGATATTACAAGTGAAATTGACCCTGAAGTCAACTATATAGGCTACAAACAGCACTCAATTAACGATGCAAAGGGGATGGAACATACAATTCAGGTTGACTATTACGATCCTCTTACAAAAAAGCATATGATAGAGGTTGGTGGAAAATACATTCTTCGACAAAATACATCTGACTCAAAGGTTGAAAGATATGTGGAAAACGTTTGGACTGATGATCCTGCAAGAGTAAACGACCTTGACTATGATCAGCACATTGCAAGCATGTATGGTGGATATGCTTATAAATACAAAACGGTGACTGCAAAAGCTGGTTTCAGGGGCGAATACACATTTAATGATGGTTTATCAAAAAGCTATGAGGGTGATATTCCTTTTACAAATAAACAATTTGATGTTGTTCCGTATGTAAACTTAAACATGATGCTCAAGAAGGGTAATATGTTGTCATTTGCCTTCACCCAACGATTGAACCGCCCAGGAATTTGGTACCTCAACCCATATGTTAACGATTCTGATCCTATGAACATTAGGTATGGTAATCCTGAGCTGGAAACCGTTAGGAGAAACTCTGTCAGTCTTGGATACCGTAAAGCTTCGCTCAAATGGAATTTTGGAGTAAATCTAAGCGGGAACTTCTCTGTAAATAATATTGAAGAGATACGTCGTATTGATGAAAACGGGGTGAGAAGCACAACATACGAGAATATCGGAAAGAACAGCAGTTACCGCTTGAATGTCAATTACTCATACAGAGCAGGGGAAAAATTAAATCTAAATGTTAACGGAGCTGTTGCATATACTACTGTCAGCTCTGTTGATTTGAGTTTAGAGAACGAGGGATTCAGTTTCAACGGAGGAATGAGTGCCTCTGCTGCTCTCTGGAAGAAGGCAACCATCTCCTTTGATTCGTACCTTTTCGGTGGAGATATAAGCCTGCAATCCAAGAGACCGTTGATGTTCTTTACAGGTATCGGTTTCAGACAGAGAATGCTTAATGATAAGCTGACCTTCTCTGTCTCTGTAAGAGATCCGTTCTCGGCAACAAAGACATTTGAATACGACTCAATCGATCCAACTTACAGGATGAATTCAAAATCTATAATGTATACAAGATCTGCCAACTTCAGCCTCTTCTGGAGATTCGGAAAATTCAATGTAAATGTGAGAAAAGCACGCAAAAGTGCCACAGATGATAAGATCGGAGGCGGTAACCCATCAGCAACAACAACTGCAACACCATAAGTCAATTATAAACAAGGGCATAAACAAAAACGCAGTGAATTTCGCTGCGTTTTTTATTTGCTAATTCCCGAATCACTCAACTCAAAGGCAACATTTGTTTTCCGATAATTTTCAGCGGCTACTTTTCGGGAACGACGAGGACTGTTTGACGACCGAAGGGAGGAGTTCCGCAGTCGCCGAAAAGTACCAGGAAAATTTGAGGGCACCCTAAAACAATCGGTTGCCGGAGTTGAGTGATTTGGGTAAACCAAAACAGATTTTGAGTAAAGGTAATTCAAGCGTGATAAGACCATAGGTTATTAACGACAAAAGCCGCATGCTGTAACGCTATGCGGCTTTTGGGTGGTGCCACCAGGAATCGAACCGGGGACACAAGGATTTTCAGTCCTTTGCTCTACCAACTGAGCTATGGCACCATTTGTTTGGGAGTGCAAAAGTAGCACTAATTTTGATTTTTGCAAAAAAATATCCCCATTTATCTTATCTTTACGCCAAATTAAATATATCTATATGGCAAGTACATCTGATTTTAAAAACGGACTATGTATCGATTTCAATGGCAAACCCTGCTCCATCGTTTGGTTCCAACATGTAAAACCCGGCAAGGGAGGAGCATTTGTGAAGGTTAAGATGAGAAATCTGGAGAACGGAAGAATTCTTGAAAACACATATAATGCTGGTGAAAAAATTGAGATAATCAGCGTAGAAAGAAGACCATACCAGTTTCTTTATAAAGACGATATGGGTTACAACTTCATGCACAACGAAACATTCGAACAGATATCGCTTGATGCCAATATGGTTGATAATGCCGATCTTATGAAAGAGGGTCAGAATGTTGAGATGATGTTTCTTGCAGATGAAGAGAGAGTGCTTACATGTGAACTTCCTCCTTTTGTTGAGATGGAGATCACATATACCGAGCCTGCAGTTAAGGGAGATACTGCATCAACAAATGCAATGAAAGCTGCCACAGTAGAAACCGGAGCTGAGGTTATGGTTCCCCTTTTTATTAATCAGGGAGAACGTATTAAGGTTGATACCCGCACCAGAAGCTATTCAGAGCGCTGCAAATCATAAGCAGAGAAACAATTCTCTAAACTTAAACATAAAAATATGAGGAACATTTCCTTAATAATTCTCTCCACACTGCTTTTTGCTTGTGGAGAGTCTTTGTCTTATAAGATGCCGGACAAAGAACTAATCAACAAAACCATTGAAAAAGGCGATTTCACTGAAGCATCAAAAATGATCAGGCTCTATCTTGCAAGCGACACCATTTCTGAAACAGAGCGCTGGGACATGAACTTCCTTATTGAGAAAATGGACAGAATAAGGAGAGACTTTACCCGTAGAGATACCTCTGTTATTAACTACATCAAGAGACACCACCCTGAGGTTACAACCGAAGAGATAGCTGCATGGGAGAAGACAAACGCAATTGAAAACATGATTATTGATGGAGAGAAATTATATTTTAGCTCCGCTCCCAGAAATCTTTTCAGAATAGACTCTGTTGCAGCTAAATATTTTCAGCACCCTAACGGAGGCCAGAGCGACTCCCTGAACAGATTTCTTGCGTGGCACATTCCTCAGCTGGTTACAGAGGCAAAAAAGGTGAAAAAAGAGTTGATTTCTCCGGTAAAAATGAATGTAACATACACCCTTACAGTAAAACCGGGAGAGGTTCCGGCGGGCGAAATCGTAAGAGTTTGGATGCCATACCCAAGAACAGACAATAAGGCTCACACCGGCATAGCATTACTTTCAGTATCGCAACCAGAATACATTATCTCACCGGACACATATGACCATAAAACCATCTATATGGAGGGTGTTGCATCAGTTGATGAACCGCTTGTTTTCAGTTACAAATTTACCTACACCTCATATGCTCAGGTTCACATGTTTAAGGAAGAGGATACAAAAGAATATATCACAGAATCGCCCGATTACATAAAATACACTTCAGAGAGGGCTCCGCATATATTATTCAGCGAAAACATTAAGAACGCAGTAAAAGAGGCTATAGGTGATGAGGTAAATCCATATCTTAAAGCAAGAAAAATTTATGAGTGGATTGACTCCAACTTCCCTTGGGCAAGTGCTCGTGAATATTCAACAATTGACAATATCCCTGAATATGTACTTGCAAACAGACATGGTGACTGCGGTCAGGTCTCTCTGCTATTTATCACAATGGCTCGTTGTGCAGGTATTCCTGCAAAATGGCAATCAGGATGGATGATGCATCCGGGTAACAAAAACCTTCACGACTGGGCAGAGGCATATTTTGAAGGTATTGGCTGGGTCCCTGTAGATCAGTCATTTGGCAGAGTTAAAGAGAGTAAAGGTGACAACGACTCATTCTACTTCTTTACAAAGGGACTTGACGCCTATCGTCTGATTGTTAATAACGACATTTCACAGCCATTATTCCCGGCCAAAATTCATCCGAGAAGTGAGACGGTAGATTTCCAGCGCGGAGAGGTTGAATGGAGAGGCGGTAACCTTTACTTTGGAAGGTGGAGATACAATATGGAGATTGATTATCTGAACAAATAGAATTTTCAGGAGAGCATTTACAGCTTTCTTATAATGTACAGGCCGTCGCGCAGAGGGAGAATGAAACCCGAAACGCGGCGGTCATTTTTTACCATCTCGTTAAACTTTAATATCCCCTGTGTCTGTGCATCTTTTGGAGGTGCTGCCTCAGTTACCTTCCCATACCAAAGCACATTGTCTGCCAGAATGTAGCCACCTGGTTTTACAAGATTAAATGCCAGATTGTAATATGAACAGTATTCGCGTTTGTTTGCATCAATAAAAACAATATCGTACTCCTCTTTTATTTGAGGAATCAGCTCCTTTGCGTCGCCAAAGTGCAAATTGATTTTTGTGGTAAGGCCGGCCCTCTCTATTCCATCTTTGATAAGAGAGATGTGTCTCTCATCTTTTTCAAGAGCATCCAGAACACCATCAGACGTTAAACCCTGAGCCAGACATATTGCCGAATATCCGGTGAAAGTCCCTATTTCCAGTATTTTTTTAGGCGCGACCAGTTTGGAAAATTCAATTAAAAATCTTCCCAATACCGGGCCGGCTAACATTTTTGAATGGTGGCCGGTTTGGTTCAATGTTTCATTTTCCAGCCACTCCAGAACCGGCGGCAACTCACCTGTGTGATCATATAGATAATTATCCAGTGGCAGATTCATAACTAATTATAAATTAGAGTAAACATCCTGTCAGTGTCCAATATCTCCACAGCCGCCTTATGTATCTGAGATGCCTCAATTGATGCAATCTTCTCTCTTATTACCTCAATCGGCTCAACCTTTCCGTAAAAGAGAAGTGACTTTCCAAGAGAAAGGCACTGAGATTCAGCATTGTCGGTTGAGATTGCAAACTGACCCAAAAGCTGCTTTTTTGCAGCCTTGAGAATAGCGGGAGAAAGTTCTCTCTCCTTAAGCAGATTTATCTCTTTGTTTACTATTTCGCGGCACTTCTCAAGATTATTTTTGTCTGATCCAAAATAGATTGTAAACAGGCCTGTATCGGTGTATGGAGTATAGCTTGCATCTACCGTATAAGCTAATGCATGCTTCTCTCTGAGTGATTGGTTAAGTCGTGAATTCAGAGCCGGACCTCCCAGTATGTTGGTCAGAAGTGCCAGAGGGAGGCGCATAGGGTTGTACATTGAGTATGCCCTTGAGCCGGTAACACAATGAACCTGATAGGTTTTTCTTGGAATAACTTTGAGTCCGGCAGGTGTAGATGGCACCAAAGGAATTTCCTCTTTTCTGACACCATTGGGAGCGTGTCCGTTATTAACCATTTTACCGAAAAATTTTTCAACCAGCTTTGCTCCCCTTTCAGGCTGAATATCAGCAACAATACTGAAACTCATATTTGCGGGACGATAATAGCTTGTTGTAAAATCTTTTATATCCTGTGCCGAAATTGATTTCATGGATTTTGGTTTGCCGAGTATAGGCATAGCAAGAGGGTGTCCTCCAAACAGATATTCGTCAAAATGATCAAATATCTGCTCTGAGGGAGTGTCCTTATAGGAACTTATCTCATCAAGAACAATTTCTTTCTCTTTTTTAAGTTCCTTTTCAGGGAATAAAGAATTGAAAGCAAGGTCACTAAGCAACTCCACTGCTTTTGCAATATCCTCTTTCAGAACTGTAGCGTGAATTACTGTCTCTTCCTTTGTTGTGTATGCATTCAGTTCACCTCCCAGACTCTCAAGAAGGTTATTTATCCTTCTTGCACCACGTGTAGTGGTTCCCTTGAAGAGCATGTGTTCGGTAAGATGGGCAATACCATTCTGGCCCGGCTTTTCGTCACGGGTACCTGCCTTTATACTTAATGCGCAATAAGCAACCGGAGAAGATATTTTACGGAATGCATATCTGATTCCCGAGTTGAGCTCTGTTGTAATTATAGTCATCTTTAAAACTGAAACGGTACTGATATCTTCCGAATGTCTTCTCTTGTAAAACCTGCCGGCAACAGTAACGAAATCCTGTGCCTTCTGAAGAAAAGTAATTCGTGGCTGTCAGTTCCTATCAGTAACTTGTAGCAATGTGACCCTCTGCTGTTACCTCTTGGTTTGATAAGAATCGTAACAACTGTATTTGCCTTATTATTCATAACAGCATCCTCAATATCATCTCCTGAAACAAGTTCTGCTTTACCCTTGAAAAGATCCTGAATCTCCGTTTCGGCAGGGGTGAAGGAGAGATATTCAGATGCAATCAGCAGTTTTTTGTCTTTGACCTCGCTTACTCTGTCAGCATAAAATGAATTCCCTTTAAATGCAAGGGTTACATCTTTCTGTATCTTATATATGTGGTTTTGAATTATATCAACATATATTGGGAGTAAATGGAGGTTGGCTCCGGAAACATCTTCAGACTCATGAATGGGTAAGTTAATAATGTTTTTATTGCTGTATGCTCCCCGTTTTACCTCAGGCCCGCCTTGTATTAGAGTGAGGTATTCAATTTTCGCCTCAAGATCTTTTCTGTATTTTCCATCTACCCTCATAAGAAAGAAGAAGCTGGTATCATTTTTCAGCTTTTCATACTCTTCCATGCTGCAAAACTCAAAAGGAGAGATCCTCCAGCCCTTGTTGACAGCGTCTCTGAGAACCATATCAGGAAGAGTATTTGATGGCAATACAACCTTTGTAACTTTAGCTCCAAAACTTGTAAAAGTGTTTCTTGTTTCACGGATAAACCTCTGAGCATAAGCACCGGAAGTTAGTGATAAAGAAAGTAAAAGCATTATAAAATATCTCATTTTTCTATTTTTTTTGACTAATGCAAAATTAGATAAAAATTCGTACTTTTGTCTGGTATGGAAAGATTTATTGTATCTGCAAGAAAATACCGTCCCGACAGCTTTGAAAGCCTTATCGGACAAGGGAATATAGCAACTACCCTCAAGAATTCAATTTTACGGAAACAGCTTGCTCACGCATACCTATTCTGCGGTCCAAGAGGTGTCGGCAAAACTTCTACTGCACGAATTTTTGCTAAAACCATTAACTGCCTGAATCCCGGTCCCGGTATGGAGCTGTGCAACAGTTGTGAATCATGTGTCTCATTTACAGAAGGTCGCTCCTACTCAATTCATGAGCTTGACGCAGCCTCAAATAATTCTGTAGAAGATATCCGGCAATTGAACGAACTTGTAAGAATTCCTCCTCAAATAGGCAAATACAGCGTTTATATTATTGATGAGGTTCACATGTTATCTTCTTCGGCCTTCAACGCCTTTTTAAAGACTCTTGAAGAGCCTCCTGCCCACGCAATTTTTATACTTGCAACAACTGAAAAACACAAAATACTTCCCACAATTCTTTCCCGATGTCAGACATATGATTTTAACAGAATTTCAGTTGAAGATATTGTTAAAAATCTGACAGATATTTCAAAAAAAGAGGGAGTTTCCATAGATCTGGAAGCATTACACATAATTGCACAAAAGGCAGATGGAGCAATGAGAGACGCCCTTACAATTTTTGACCAGGCTGTAGCATTCTGCGGATCACAAATAACATACGAAAATGTAATCTCAACACTTAATGTGCTGGATTACGACTACTACATAAGGCTGACTGAGCACTTCCTTGCAGGGAACCATAAAGAGGCTCTTCTCATTTTTGACGAGATTCTTTCAAAGGGATTCAACGCTCTCCATTTCATTGGCGGGTTAAGCTCTCACTTTCGTGATCTTCTCATCTGCAAAGACAACAGCACCATGCCTCTGCTTGATCTTGCCCCCTCAATAATCCGCAAATACAAAGAGCAATCTGAACATTGCTCTCTCCATTTTCTTTATGACGCCCTTAACCTGACCTCATCATGCGAATCAGGATACAAAAGCAGCGGCCATCCACGTTTGCATATTGAAATTGCCCTCTTAAGGCTTTGCAAAATAAACTCTCCTGCCTGGGTAGGAGAAGAGTTAAAAACTACTGAAAAGGTTGTTATTAATAGTTCAACCATTAAAGGCTCATCACCGGCATCGGTCAATAACAAACCGGTTTCAGACACTTCAAAAAAATCTGAAGAAGAACTAAAAGAGACAAAAGAAGAGATAGTTGAAACTGTAGCGGAAGAAGCTGATTTGCAAATAAATGGACAGGTTTCGGAAGAGATAAACAAAAGGGAAAAGGTAGAAGATGAGGCTAAAGTAGAAGCAAAGGAAGAGAAGCCCGAAAAGCAAGCAGATGTTAAACCGACAAAAACAAATGGTAATGGAGGGTTCAACTCAATATCAATTAAAGACCTTTTAAATTCTGCCGGTAAAAACTCAGGGAAAACAGGTCCGGGAAGTGAAAACAGAATCGGAACTGATAAAATTGACCCAGATAAGCTAAACGAAGTATGGGCAAAAATGGCTCAATCGGAAAGCTCTATGCCACGACTGTCAACCACAATATCTCAGACAGCTCCCGTATTATCCGGAGAGAGCCAAATTTTGTTCAAAGTTAAAAATGACCTTCAAAAAAATTGGATTGCTCAACATTGCAAGGCCCGACTTGTTGAATTTCTGAGAGTTAATTTAAACAATAAAGATATTTCCCTTGAAATTGAGGTAACTCCTGACGAAGAGGTAGAAGAAAAATTATACATGCCTCAACAAAAGGCAGACTTTTTGAAGTCAAATAATCCTGAGGTTAAAAATATTGTGGACGACCTCAATTTAGAACTGAAATAATAATGCGATTACACTGCAGCAATCTTGTAAAGAACTACGGCGCCAGAACCGTAGTTAAAAATGTATCCATAGAGGTAGAACAGGGAGAGATTGTTGGTCTTCTTGGCCCTAACGGCGCCGGCAAAACCACCAGTTTTTATATGATAACCGGGCTTATAAAACCAAATTCCGGTAAAATTTTTCTTGACAACGAAGATATTACGGAGTTGCCAATGTACAAACGGGCTCAAAAGGGTCTTGGCTACCTTGCACAAGAGGCATCGGTATTCAGAAAACTATCTGTAGAAGACAATATCATGGCCGTTATGGAGCTCTCATCTCTGACAAAAAAAGAGAGACAAGATCGACTGGAGGTATTGCTTGACGAATTCAGCCTTCATAAAGTAAGGAAAAATCTGGGAGTGCAGTTATCAGGAGGAGAAAGGCGCAGATGTGAAATAGCAAGAGCGCTTGCCATAGATCCTAAGTTCATCTTACTTGATGAACCATTTGCAGGAGTCGACCCAATTGCAGTTGAGGATATACAGCACATTATCTCAAAACTCAAAACAAAAAATATCGGGATTGTGATTACCGACCACAATGTTCACGAAACACTTGCCATTACAGACAGAGCGTATCTACTGTACGAGGGGAGTATTCTTGAGAGTGGTACGGCAGAAGTTCTTGCCAACAATCCTGAGGTAAGAAGAAAGTATCTGGGTCAGAATTTTGAATTACGAAAAGCCGTCCTCAAGAAGAAGAAAAAAGAGGAAGGCACCGAAATCCCACATATTGATGTCAAATCAGACAAAGACAATAATAGTGGAACCGGTGCCGATATGTCCGGCTATAGTGACCGGGCCAGTGATCTGGAAAGAGGAGCTTAATTCTCTTTCTGTTCTACTTTGCGGGCCTTTTGCATCTGCATAATTACGACCTCTTTTTGCCCTGCAGGCATTGTGTCCATTCTTCTGAAACCTTGACCCTCCTGCATTCTGAAATGCATGGCACCTTGTGCAGAACCTTGCTGCATTTTGCCTCTGAAATTGCGATTGTGCATTTTACCTGAGCGTGTATCAAACATCAATCTTTGCTCATCTGTCAGCAGCGAACGCACTTTTGCCCTATTTGCTGCAGAAGCCTTCATCTTCTTGTTTTGAAGAGTTGTAATCTCGTCAATCTTTGAGTTTATCGCCCTCATATCCGGCTTTTCTACCTGCTCAAGAGTTTTAAGCTGGGCTCTCTTTTCAGCAAGTTGATTATCAACCTGCAACATCTCTTTGCGAAGCTCAAGTCTGAGGTTTTTGATAGCCTCCTGCTGTTCAGTAGTGAATTTTGGCTCAAGCTTTGCAGGGTTTGCGCCCATGAAGCCTCTTTCGCCAACAGGGCGATTCTGTGCAACAAGCGAGATGGCAAATGCCGCAAATACTAAAGTAATGTAAAATCTTTTCATCATCTTAACCTTTTAATGTTCGTTTCTTCTAAGACTAATCGGGTCATAAAAGGTTTAATATTAAGGAAAGATTTATACCTTTGCGAATTATTTTGAAACACTCAATTAACAAAAACAATAGATATGGCAAAACAACTATTTGCTGAGTTTCAATCTGTTCCCACAACACAATGGGAAGAGGTCATAAACAAGGACCTCAAAGGGGCCGATTATGAAAAGAGACTCGTATGGAAGACAATGGAGGGATTTGCAGTTCGCCCTTACTACAGAGAAGAAGATCTCGTGAAGCTGAACCATATGGGAGGCACACCGGGATCTTTTCCGTTTGTAAGAGGAGTAAACGAGGGCAATAACTGGCTTGTACGCCAGGGCTACTGCGCCTGGGAGAGCTTTGAAAAGGCAAATGAACAGGCCGTTGACGGTCTAACGAGAGGTGTAGAGTCAATTGCATTTTGCATTGACGGAAATGCCGAGATGTGCATTGGAGAGATGTCGGTTCTTTTAAAAGGTATAGACCTTTCGAAAACCGAAGTTAATTTTGAAGGATGCTCATGTGCAACAGCAGAGATTATTGCATCATTCCTTCAGGTGGCCTCTGCTGCAGGCGTTAAACCTACTCAAATTAAGGCATCATTCGATTTTGATCCTTTAAACAAACTAACCACAACAGGTAACTTTTGCTGCTCTGAATACAAGACTACAATTAAAAAGAGCATGGATCTGGTTAAGGATTATCCCGGAATCAGAGTTATTGGAGTTGAAGGGTATGCATTTAATGATGCAGGAAGCACAATTGTACAAGAGCTTGGTTTTTCAATAGCAGCAGGAAGCGAATACATAAACATGCTAACTGAGATGGGCTATTCGGCAGATGAAGCAGCTTCGAGAATTAAGTTTACTCTGGCAATCGGACCAAACTACTTTATGGAGATAGCAAAATTCCGTGCGGCAAGATTACTTTGGGCTAACGTAGCAAAAGAGTACGGAGCAAAAGAGACAGAATCACAAAAGATTAATATACACGCTGTTACAAGCCAGTGGAACATGACCGTTTATGACGCATATGTTAATATGCTCCGCGGCACAACCGAGGCGATGAGTGCAGCTCTTGCAGGTGTAAGCTCACTTGAGGTACTTCCTTTCGACTATATTTACCGTGAACCGGCAGAGTTCAGCAACAGAGTTGCCAGAAATACTCAGATAATTCTAAAAGAGGAGTCTCATTTCGATAAAATTACTGACCCTGCAGCAGGATCATACTATATAGAGACTCTTACAGCCTCTGTAGCTGAGCAGGCGTGGAAGCTTTTCACAGCAGCTGAGGAGAAGGGTGGATATATTAATGCATTCAAACAGGGTTATATTCAAGGTGAAATAAAGTCTGCATCTTCAAAGAGAGATTTGAATATAGCAACAAGAAGAGAGATTCTTCTTGGAACAAACCAGTATCCTAACTTTAACGAAAAGGCAGAAAAAGAGGTAACTCTTGACGTCGTTACTCGTGGAGCTGACTGGAAAAAGAGCGACAATCCTATAGCCCAACCTATTGAAAAATACCGTGGTGCACAGGCATTCGAAGCACTTCGCTTTGCAACAGAAAGTATGGGACACACCCCTACTGCATTCATGCTAACCTTTGGAAATCTAGCATTTGCAAGGGCAAGAGCACAATTCTCATGCAACTTCTTTGCAGTAGCCGGATTTGAGGTTGCCGACAATAACCGCTTTGCTTCAGTTGAAGAGGGAGTTGAGGCAGCACTTAAGGCCAAAGCAGACATTATTGTAGCCTGCTCATCTGATGACGAATATAGTGTAGCAATGCCAAAGATTAAAGAGTTGGCAGGAGATAAAGCAATAATTGTTGTTGCCGGAGAGCCTGCCTGCAAAGAGGAGCTTATTGCTGCAGGAATTACAAACTTCATAAGCGTTAAGAGCAATGTACTTGAAACTCTTAAGCAGTATCAGGATTTAATGGTAAGTAAGAAATAATATTATCGGCTATGCGACCAAAATTTACAGATATAAAATATAACGGAGAAGCTGCACCTGCAAAAGGTGAACAGCCGGTATGGATGACACCTGAGCAGATTGGCCTTAAGGGCACATATACTGCTTCTGACCTCGAAGGTCTGGAGCATATGAATTTTGCAGCAGGTATTCCGCCATTTTTACGCGGTCCATACAGCACAATGTACGTAATGAATCCATGGACTGTCAGACAGTACGCCGGATTCTCAACAGCAGAGGAGTCAAACGCATTTTACAGAAGAAACCTTGCTGCCGGGCAGAAGGGTCTTTCGGTAGCATTTGACCTTGCAACACACCGCGGTTATGATGCCGACCACCCAAGGGTTGTAGGTGACGTAGGAAAAGCAGGTGTAAGCATTTGCAGCGTAGAGGACATGAAGGTTCTATTCAACCAGATTCCGCTAAACAAAATGTCGGTATCGATGACGATGAACGGCGCTGTGCTTCCTATACTGGCATTTTACATTGTTGCCGGAATGGAACAGGGGGCAAAACTTGAAGAGTTGTCAGGAACCATTCAGAACGACATTCTAAAGGAGTTTATGGTTAGAAACACCTACATTTACCCTCCTGATTTCTCAATGAGAATTATTGGCGACATATTCTCATACACAGCTCAGAAAATGCCAAAATTCAACTCAATCTCAATTTCGGGTTACCATATGCAGGAGGCAGGAGCAACCTGCGATATTGAGATGGCATATACACTTGCCGACGGTCTTGAGTACCTAAGAACAGGAATTGCAGCAGGAATGGATGTCGATCAATTTGCACCACGTCTCTCATTCTTCTGGGCAATAGGCATGAATCACTTCATGGAGATTGCAAAGATGCGTGCAGCAAGAATGATCTGGGCAAAACTTGTAAAACAGTTCAACCCTAAAAATCCTAAATCGATGTCTCTTAGAACACACTCACAGACATCGGGATGGTCACTAACTGAGCAGGACCCATACAACAACGTTGCCCGTACATGTGTCGAGGCAATGGGTGCAGCACTGGGACACACTCAGTCACTCCACACCAACGCCCTTGACGAAGCAATCGCACTCCCTACAGATTTCTCTGCCCGTATTGCAAGAAATACACAGATTTATCTTCAGGAAGAGACCCAGATCACCAAATCACTTGACCCTTGGGCCGGCTCATACTATGTTGAGAAGCTCACTGCAGATATTGCAGAGCGCGCATGGGGACATATTGAAGAGGTTGAAAAGCTGGGTGGAATGGCCAAGGCAATTGAGACAGGTATTCCTAAACTCAGAATCGAAGAGGCAGCTGCCCGCAAACAGGCAAGAATTGACTCACGTATCGACTCCATTGTAGGTCTTAACAAATACCGTCTTGAGAAAGAGGATCCATTGGAAATTCTTGATGTTGACAACTCTATGGTAAGAGAGTCACAAATAGCAAGGCTTAAAGAGCTTCGTGCAAACCGTGACGAGGTTAAGGTTAAGGCAGCTCTTGCAGCAATTACAAAGGCTGCTGCCGAAAAGAGTGGCAACCTTCTTGAACTTGCCGTTGAGGCAGCCCGTTTAAGGGCTACTTTGGGAGAGATCTCAGATGCTTGCGAAGAGGTAGCAGGAAGATATAAAGCAATAATTCGTATGAACACAGGTGTTTATTCAAGCGAGGTCAAAAATGACAGCGAATTCGAAAAGGCAAAGAGTCTGGTTTCTGAATTTGCAAAAAAAGAGGGGCGTCAGCCAAGAATCATGATTGCAAAACTTGGACAGGACGGTCACGACCGCGGAGCCAAAGTGGTTGCAACAGGCTATGCAGACTGTGGCTTTGATGTTGACATGGGACCACTGTTCCAGACTCCCGAAGAGGCTGCAAAACAGGCTGTTGAGAACGACGTACACATTGTTGGAGTTTCATCACTGGCTGCAGGTCACAAGACGCTTGTACCTCAGATCATGGGCGAACTTAAGAAACTGGGACGTGAAGATATCATGGTAATTGTTGGAGGAGTTATTCCTGCACAGGATTATGATCAACTTTACAAAGCAGGAGCCGTAGCAATTTTCGGCCCCGGAACCTCGGTAACAGGTGCTGCCATTAAACTAATGGAACTTCTGCTACAGAAGTTTGAATAGCACTCAATTATTCATGAAAAAAGCTGTCAGGGAATATCCCTGACAGCTTTTTTATTTAATAAATTATCAAAAGAACTTGTAAAGAACCATATACAATACCAGAATAATCATCGAAACAATTATAAACTGATAGAGAAAGAAAGCTGTAACCATTCTCAAAATAATTTTTCTCCATTTTGCCTTATAAAGCTTTCTTCCTCCGGCAATAAGATATACCGGAAAAATCATAAGAAGCCACGCCTCATACATTGTCTGCTTTTGAGGAAAAATCAGAGAAATAGTTATCAGAATTGAAAAAATTACAAATAGAAACGCATGCTGATTAAGTGAGAATATAAAATGTGCCAGATAATGCCTCTGTTGCTTTCTAAACAAAAACCACAGAAGCATAGCATAGAGCGGCATCATTCCAATCAAAGCCCAGGATAAATAGGTAAAAAATCTGGATATATAAAGCTCTTTGTTTTGTTTAACCTCCTCAAAATTTCTTTTACCATTTTTACCTTTTTTATCTTTTTCGCTTATTTCTTTCTTACTCTCATTAATCTGGTTCTGGATAGCAGCCAGATCTACATATTCCGGGTTTATCTCAACAACCTGTTCCTTCTTAGAATCTTCTTTGTCGTCTATAGAGATCAGCTTAATATTCGTATCGGCATCTGTCGATAACCTTAGCAACAAGAAGAATATGAAACTTATAAAAAGATATAGTCTGAATGGAGGCATATACCTCATCCTCTTTCCTGCAACATAGTCAAGAGCCATTTCTCCCGGCTTAAACAGAATTGACTTGAGCGATTTCCAGAGGCGTGTATCAAATGCCATCATATTAGCCATAGCATCTACAATTAAGACACTAACAGGCCTGTCAAAATCTTTTGCTGATTGCCCGCAATTATTGCAGAAATGGCCGGTGAACTCAGTTTCACAGTTCTTGCAAACAATCATCTCAGCATTATGGGCATTAAGGAGTTCTGCCTCATTCTCTTCAATTACTGATTGGTCCTCTGATTTAATATCATCTTTTGTATTTCTAGGGGTTACCGGGTTAACATCAGTCTTCTTGTCCTCTGCGTTGTTTATTTCTTCAGAGAGATTGCCGCTGTTTTGGTTTATCATATAGTTTAAGTTTAGTCAAATTAGAATTCTATCACCTCAAAACAGCCTCTGTCGGCAAGGGTAATGTATGCCTTTTTGTAGTCATTTGAAAAGGTGATATTGGTAGGGAGTTTGCCTTTCAGAAGATATTCTGCAGTAATGGTTCCGGAAGGAGACAACTTAACAACCGTTCCCTTTCCGTGGCGTGTTATGTATAGGTTGCCGGCAGGGTCACACCTCATGCCATCCATCCCAAAATCATCAAATTTATAAAATAGCCTTTTGCCTGAAATACTTCCGTCGGGAAGAATATCGTAAACCCATACATTTCGCTGAATTGATTCATTAACATAAAGCAGTTTACCATCGGGGCTCACCTCTACTCCATTTGTGGTTCCCATATTTTTCTCAAGAAGGGTAACCTTACGGTCTAATGTTATCATCCACAGCATTCCGGTTGAATCTCTCCATGCCGGATCGCTTGCATATATAATTCCGGAAACAGGGGAAATTGTAAGGTCATTTGGCTGGTTCATTGTAGAATTGTGGGCATAGACCTCAATTTGCCTGTTATCCGGATTAACCCTGAGAATATTATGTTTAGTGTAATCGGCTATGTACATCTTTCCATCACTGCCAAACCTGATTCCATTACCAACAGAACCTTGCGGCAACATTACAAATTCAGAGACAACTCCTTCGGGAGTAACTATTCCGATTGTGCCCTGTTCTCTGAAATTAACAGCATACAGATTGCCTTTTTTATCAACTGCAGGCCCTTCCATACCTTTGGTAAAAGAGCCCTCGGGCAGTAAATCTGTCACTCTGTAGGCAGGATCTGTACAAGTCTCGCAACCATCACCAACTACCCCTTTTTTAAAATTACTATAGCTATTTTCCTGAGCTTTTAACATGCCGGGAAAGATTGTCAGGATCAGCCCCAAAACAAGAAACACCTGGTTGCATATTATAGATTTGAACTTTTTCATCACTTTCAATTTTGTTGTAAATAACTGACAAATATACCAATTATACATAAATGATAAAAAAGAAAATTATTAAACACGTATAATAAATTTGGATTTTTTAATTACAATTCATAACTTCGCCGCCGATAGATCAATAAATGCTAAGAGAGAACAACATACAACCATGTAAAGGCAGAAATAACTCTGCCCGTATCTCTTTTTCTTCCACAGGCATTACGATTTTCACATCCACAACGATGATGATGCGAATGCATCGCAAGATGCATAGCTAGTTTCGGGTTCTTACGCAGAACCATTGGGCTTTGCCCAAAAATCCCCTTCAAGAGATTTCGTAACCCTTAAATCATCATCAATCAATGAGTAAACAATATTTTGATACCTTACAGGTACATGCAGGACGTGACAGAAGCACATCTAATGGGCCCTGCGCAACCCCGATAGCACAAACATCCTCCTTTTTATTCGATAGCACCGATCATGCTGCTTCACTTTTCAATCTCTCCCATCCTGGACATATATATACCAGATTATCAAACCCTACAACAGAGGTACTGGAGAAAAGAATTGCCGCACTCGAGGGTGCAGCAGCCGCCGTAGCCGTTTCATCAGGACAGGCATCACAATTTCTGGCAATCCAGAATATTGCCTCTGCAGGCGATAATATCGTAAGTGCAACTTCGCTTTATGGTGGCACACACAATCAATTCAAAATCAGCTTTGCACGCCTTGGAATAGAGTTCAGATTTGCTCCAAATGACAATATTGGTGAATTTGAAGCCAAAATTGATAACAAAACGAAAGCAATTTTCATTGAGACAATCGGAAATTCAGATTTTTATATTCCTGAATTTGAAGCCTTTGCATCATTAAGTAAAAAATACGACATTCCTCTGATTGTTGACAACACTTTTGGGGCTGCCGGATACCTTTTCAGACCTATTGAGTACGGCACTGCTGTAATAACTCACGCTGCTACAAAATGGATTGGCGGACACGGCACATCAATAGGCGGTGTAGTTGTCGACTGCGGAAATTTCAACTGGGCAAACGGTAAGTTTCCACAATTCACAAACCCTTCGGAATCATACCACGGACTTAGTTTCTGGGATAGCTTTGGAGCAAACTCTCCTCACGGGAACATAGCCTTTGCAGTTAAGGCACGTGCCGAAGGTCTGCGTGATTGGGGATGCACTCTAAGCCCTTTCAATTCTTTCCTGATTCAACAAGGGTGTGAAACTCTTTCCCTGAGAATGGATAAAATTCTTGGAAATGCACTTGAGCTTGCAAGTTGGCTGGAGGCTCACCCAAAGGTAGAATCTGTAAACTATCCGGGGCTTAAAAATAATCTCAACCATGAAAGGGCAAAAAAGTATCTGAGAAACGGGTTCGGAGGAGTTCTTACATTCACCCTAAAGGCAGCTGAAAAGGGCAATGGTGGCTTGCCTGCGGGCAAGATTCCCGATTTTGTTCACTCACTTGAACTCTTAAGCCATCTGGTAAATGTGGGAGACAATAAAACACTTATAAGCCACTCAGCTTCTACCACGCACGCACAACTTAGCGAAAAGGAGCTTGCAGCTGCCGGAATAGGGGCAAATATGCTCAGAATATCCCTGGGAATTGAGAATATTGAGGACATTAAAGCCGATATTGAACAGGCATTAAGGAGGGTGTAGCTTATGCAGAGAAAAGTTTATAAACACGCATCACCCTTTGTGCTCGAGAGCAATGCAACCCTTGATTCAATTGAAATTTGTTATCACCAAAGCGGCACATACATTCCAGGCAAGAGGGTAATATGGATATGTCACGCTCTTACTGCCAACTCAAATCCCCAAGAGTGGTGGAGCGGACTTGTTGGCCCGGGCAAACTCTTTGACCCCGAAAAATATCATGTTATCTGCGCCAATATGTTGGGTTCATGTTATGGCAGCACAGGCCCGGCCTCAAAAGGAGTTAACGGTAAACCTCATTTACTGGACTTTCCGGATGTTACAGTGCGTGACACTGTTGCTGCCCACAACCTGCTAAGAGAGCATCTTGGAATTGAGCAAATTGAACTTATTATCGGAGGTTCAATAGGAGGATTTCAGGCACTTGAGTGGAGTATAATGTATCCGAAAGTGGTTAAGAACCTGGTCCTGATAGGCTGTAATGCGGCAGTATCGCCCTGGGGAGCAGCATTTAACGAATCTCAGAGAATGGCACTTCTGGCAGACCCCTCATTCAGAGAGCAGAGAGATATAAACGGAGGCAAAGCCGGGCTTGAGACGGCCAGATCAATCGCTCTTTTATCGTATAGATCCTATGAGGGATACGGAAAAAGTCAGGGAGAGGATAACAACAATTTTATCTTCGCTTCAAAGGCGTGCAGCTACCAAAGACATCAGGGTGAAAAGCTATCAAAAAGATTTGATGCATACTCATATTACACACTGACAAAATCTGTTGACAGTCACAATGTTGCAAGAGAAAGAGGGAGCATAGAGAGGGCACTTTTGTCAGTTGAGGCCTCTACACTTGTAATAGGCATTGATACAGATAACCTGTTTCCATTGGAGGAGCAGATATTTTTAAGTCGAAAAATTAAGGGGGCTAGGCTGGCTATTATAAAATCACTGTATGGCCATGATGGATTTCTGCTCGAATGGGAGCAGACTGAAAGTATTATCAGGAACAACTTTCAACTTTTTAACAATAACTAATTATGCAAGTACTAAAATTCGGCGGGAGCTCGGTTGCAAATGCAGCCAACATTTCTAAGGTCGCCTCCATAGTAGCGGAGGCAGTGAAAAGAGACAGAACAATTCTGGTTGCCTCGGCAATCGGAGGTTGTACAGATAAGCTCATCCTGACGGGAAAACTTGCATCCTCCAAGGATACCGAATACAAAGAGATAATTACAAATTTGGAGAGAAGACATAAAGAGATAACCGAGCAGCTAATTCCACAAGGCTTTAGAGAGCCCGTTGAAAAAAGGTGCTCAGAGCTGTTTGTGAAGCTCAGGGAGATCTGCGAAGGAATTTCATTAGTGGGAGAGCTTACTCCGGCATCTTCAGATGTTGTGGTAAGTTTCGGAGAGTTGCTCTCAACATCAATTATCTCTGCAAAACTGACATCAATGGGCATAAACAACGTTTGGACAGATGCCCGCAACTTTATAAAAACAACCCGGGTAAACTCGGCGAACATAGTAGATACCAATGAAACATACAAAAGAATGGGCGAGTACCTGCAGGCAAACGGAACAAGGTTGTACGTTGTCCCGGGATTTATTGCCAGCGACAATGAAGAGCGAACAACCACCCTTGGCAGGGGTGGGTCAGATTACACTGCCTCGCTCTTTGCAGCAGGAACAGGAGCAAGAGTTCTTGAAATCTGGACAGATGTAAGCGGAATGATGACTGCCGACCCCAGAATTGTACCTGAGGCCCGCACCATTGACCATATCTCGTACAAAGAGGCGCTTGAGCTTTCGCACTTTGGGGCAAAAGTTGTTTACCCTCCTACCATTCAGCCCGTTGTAAGAAAAGCAATTCCCATAATTGTCAAAAACACCTTTGACCCAAAGGGGTCATCAACAATAATTGAGAGATATCCACCCGAAAACAAGAGCAAAATTCGAGGAATATCAAGCAGCAACCGTATAGCACTACTCTCACTTGAGGGGAGTGGAATGGTTGGCATTCCGGGTTACTCGGGAAGATTCTTTACAGCCCTTGCCAACGCCTCGATAAATGTAATTCTCATAACACAAGCCTCTTCGCTTCACACAATGTGCGTTGCTGTTGAGGAGGCAGATGCAGTAAGAGCAGGGTTAGCGGTAGATGAGGCATTTGCCTATGAAATAAGCATAAACAAGGTGAATAAAGTGGTTGTAGAAAAGGGCTTTTCGATTGTCACTCTTGTTGGAGATGATATGAAAAACCAATCCGGCACCGGGGGCAGAATGTTTGACGCTCTGGGCAGGGCAGGAATAAACCTCAGGGCAATAGCACAAGGCTCTTCGGAGAGAAACATCTCAACCATAATTGCAGCGGCGGATACCAATAACGCAATTAAGGAGATTCATGATGAATTTTTCGGAACCAGAAAGAGGAGAATCAACCTCTTCATTGCGGGGTTCGGGAATGTAGGCAAAGAACTTGTTTCGCTCATAGGCCAACAGGTGAACGAACTATATGCATCAAAAAACGTAAGTGTGGTAATCACCGGAATTTGCACAAGCAAGATGATGGTGGTGAGAAAAGAGGGCATTAACCCGGCCGAAGCAGAGCAGGCTCTGCAAGAGGGGGAGAGAGCCGACATCAACTCATTTATTCGTCAAGCCTCCTTTGCAGCTCCACGGAATGCAGTCTTTGCCGACTGTACAGCCGACCCTTCGGTAGCTTCACTTTACGGTGAAATCTTTTTCAAAGGGATTTCAGTTGTTACCTGCAACAAAATTGCTTTGGCCTCCGAAACCGATAATTACCAATCTCTTAAAAGGGGAACATACGAAAACGGAGTTAAACTATTCTATGAAACTACGGCAGGAGCTGCCCTCCCTCTATTATCAACAATAGAACGCCTTAAGGAGAGCGGCGAGAAGATAATCTCACTGGAAGCAATCCTTTCGGGAACACTCAACTACCTCTTTAGCAACTACGATGGGTCAAAAACCTTTGCAACCCTCATAAAAGAGGCAAAAGAGGCCGGATACACCGAACCTGATCCTAGAACTGACCTTTCTGGAGGTGATGTTGTAAGAAAGTGCACAATAATTGCCAGAGAGTGCGGGTTTCAGCTTGAGCAGAGCAATGTTAAGACAGAGCCTGCAATTGAGACCTCACTAATGTCAGGCAGCATTGAAGAGTTCTACAAAAAAGTTGAGAAGGCAGAGAAGAGCATAAGTGAGAAGTTTGCAGAGGCTGCCCAAAAGGGAGAGAGGCTGAAATACATTGCCTCTATTAAAGATGGAGAGTATTCGGTTGGGATAAAAAGCGTTGGCCCTGAACACCCGCTCTATAACATCAACGGAACAAATAACTCTCTAATGATCAAGACATCTAACTACCCCGATGGAGTTGTTATAACCGGAGCCGGAGCAGGCGCAAGAGTAACCGCCGGGGGCGTATTGAACGATATTTTAAGAGCAGCAATTTAAAAACAGCATTTAACAGAATATTTATATGAAAATAGCAGTCGTAGGAGCTACCGGCCTGGTAGGAACTAAAATGCTGGAGGTTCTGGCAGAGAGAGACTTTCCCGTAACCGAACTCATTCCCGTTGCATCTGAAAGGTCAGCAGGCAGGAGTATATATTTCAAGGGAAAGGAGTACAAGGTTGTAACACCAAAAGAGGCAATTGCAATGAGACCCCATATTGCCCTCTTCTCGGCAGGTGCCGGCACCTCAGGAGAGTGGGCACCCAAATTTGCAGCTGCCGGTTGCCGGGTTGTTGACAACTCATCCCGGTGGAGAATGGAGCAAGGGATTAAGTTAATTGTCCCCGAAGTAAATGGCAACACACTCATAAAGAGCGATATGATAATTGCCAACCCCAACTGTTCTACCATTCAAATGGTGGTAGCACTCAATCTTTTACATGCAAATTTCAAGCTCAGGAGAATTGTTGTTTCAACATACCAATCTGTAACAGGAAGCGGCATCAAAGGCATTAATCAACTCACCAACGAGCGGGAAGCCAATCTTCAGGCAAACACACCAGGGGAGACACCTTCATCTGCCTACCCGTACCAATCTGCATACCCCTATCAGATAGACATGAACCTCATCCCCCAGATTGATACCTTTCTCGATAACGGATACACAAAAGAGGAGATGAAGATGGTGAATGAGACCAAGAAGATAATGGGCGATGAATCAATTGCTGTTAGTGCAACAACGGTAAGGGTTCCGGTGGTTGGCGGCCACTCCGAAAGCGTGAATGCAGAGTTTGAAACCAGTTTTACCATGGAGCAGGTCAACAAAATTCTCAGGGAATCTCCGGGTGTAATTCTCTCAGATCATAATGAAGAACCTCCCTACCCTATGCCTCTTTTTGCACAAAACAGAGACGAGGTTTTCGTAGGAAGGGTCAGAAGAGACCTCTCTTGTGAAAATGCTATAAATATGTGGGTTGTCTCAGACAATCTTCGCAAGGGAGCAGCCACTAATGCTGTGCAGATTGCAGAACTTTTCCTGTAAGAATGTTCTTATTTTGTTTATAACCTGCTTTGTCGAATGTACTCATAAGCGTTAAAATTTTTAACTTTGTACAAAATTCCCAAAAACCCATATGAGTACATATACAGAGAAAGAGGTCAAAACCCTGGAGTGGAACGAGCATATCCGCAGAAGGCCGGGTATGTACATTGGAAAACTAGGAGACGGAGCTTCGCCTGATGACGGAATTTATGTACTGTTAAAAGAGGTTATGGATAACTCCGTTGACGAATACGCAATGGGTTTCGGCAAAAGCATCTCCATTACCATTGAGAACAGGGTTGTAACCGTAAGAGATTACGGGAGGGGTATTCCACTGGGCTCGCTGGTTGATGTAGCAAGCAGAATGAACACCGGAGCAAAATATGACAGCAAGGCATTTAAAAAATCGGTAGGTCTAAACGGAGTAGGTATTAAAGCGGTAAACGCACTCTCCGTTGCATTCTATATACAGGCATTTCGTGAAGGAGAGAGTCAGTACGCAAGGTTCAGCAGAGGTGAACTCATAGAGGAGAGTCGTATTCTTTCAAACGAAAAGAACGGTACCCTTGTACAATTTACCGCAGACGAGGAGCTATTTGGCAACTTCGTTTTCAATATGGAGTTTATCGAAAGTATGGTTCGCAACTACTCCTATCTGAACACCGGACTGCAGATAAAGCTGAATGGAGCAGAATTTGTCTCAAGAAACGGTCTTCTTGACCTGCTTAACGAGACTCTCACAAAAGAGCCATTCTATCCGCCAATTCACCTTAAGGGTGATGACATAGAGATTGCACTTACCCACGGCAACGACTACGGCGAGGGCATTTCATCGTTTGTAAACGGTCAGTTCACAACACAAGGCGGTACACATCTGGCTGCGTTTCGTGAGGCGGTTGCCAAAACCATAAAGGATTTCTTCAAAAGGGACTTTGACCCGAGCGATGTTCGCCAAAGCATGATTGCTGCAGTGAGCATTAAGGTTCAGGAACCTGTATTTGAATCTCAGACAAAGACCAAACTTGGTTCAAAAGAGATTGCCCCCGGGGGAACCAGCATCAGAAATTTCATTGGAGACTTCTTAAAAGAGCACCTAAATAACTACCTCCACAGGCACCCGGACGCTGCAGACACAATGCTTCGCAAGATTCTTGACTCAGAAAAGGAGCGCAAAGCAATTTCGGGCATTCAGAAACTTGCCAGAGAGAGGGCAAAAAAGGCCAATCTTCACAACAAAAAGCTTCGCGATTGCAGGGTTCACTACAACGACAAACACGAAAGGGCAATGGATAGCACCCTTTTCATTACTGAGGGTGATTCGGCAAGCGGTTCTATAACCAAGAGCCGTGATGTTGTTTCGCAGGCAGTATTCTCGCTCAAGGGTAAACCTCAAAACTCATACGGGCTTAGCAAAAAAATTGTATACGAGAACGAAGAGTTCAACCTGCTTCAGGCAGCCCTAAACATTGAGGAGGATCTTGAAAACCTCCGCTACAATCAAATAGTTATTGCCACCGATGCCGACGTTGACGGTATGCACATTCGTCTGCTACTTTTAACCTTCTTCCTGCAGTTCTTTCCTGACCTTATCCGTCAGGGGCACCTCTATATACTTCAAACTCCTCTTTTTAGAGTGCGAAATAAAAAAGAGACAATATACTGCTATTCAGGTGAAGAGCGCGACAAGGCAATCAGAAAATTAGGAACCAATCCCGAGATTACCCGCTTTAAAGGTCTTGGAGAGATCTCCCCTGACGAGTTCAAATACTTCATTGGTGAGAGCATCCGCCTTGAAAAGGTTCGCCTTGGCAACGACGACAACATTCCCGAACTGCTTGAGTTTTACATGGGCAAAAACACCCCCGACAGACAAAACTTCATAAAAGCCAATCTCCGCTCCGATGTAATTGTTGAGGAGGCGGTATAATTCTCCGCGCCACTCTCTTCTGTTTTCCCAACTCCTCAACTCCGGCAACCGATTGTTTTAGGGTGCCCTCAAATTTTCCTGGTACTTTGCGGCGACTGCGGAACTCCTCCCTTTGGTCGTCAAACAGTCCTCGTCGTTCCCACAAAGTAGCCGCTGAAAATTATCGGAAAACAAATGTTGCCTTCGAGTTGAGGATTTGCTCAGTAGGTCATAAAGTCTTGGTAGAAATTATATATCTGTATAAATATTCGGTTTTTTCGGAAGTTGTATTTCAAGTTGTTTCACAAACAACTGATTAGCTTATAAATACGGAATTGACTTAACTGTTTTCAACTCTGTCAATTTTATATCATGCTTGTTATGTGCAACTTACAACACAACTTAAAATTCCACTTTTTTTGCTTTCCAACTCCTCAACTCCGGCAACCGATTGTTTTGGGGTACCCTCAAATTTTCCTGGTACTTTGCAGCGACTGCGGAACTCCTCCCTTTGGTCGTCAAACAGTCCTCGTCGTTCCCACAAAGTAACCGCAGAAAATTATCGGAAAACAAATGTTGCCTTCGAGTTGAGGATTTGCTCAATAGTTCACAAACTGAAAATTCAATTACTTCTGGCGCACCATTAAACCCTTCATGTACTGCCCCGGAGTTATACCCTCTAAGCGTTTAAAGTACCTGATGAAGTTGCGTTTACTGCCGAAGCCTGAGACAATTGCTAGGTCATCAATTGTGGTGTTTACCTTTGAATTGGTTTTTGAGTTAGTCTTAGAGTTAGTTTCCGGATAAGATTCTGAGTATAATTTAGTGTCAGTTTTCGCATTAGTAAAATTCACCAGATAATCCTTTGCATAGGCGATCCTATGAAAGTTAATATAATCTGTAAAGGTTGTTCCCTTAATACTCTTAATGGACCTTGAGAGGTAGGTTCTGTTGGTTCCTACCTCCTTGGCCAACTTGCCTATTTGCAGGTTTTGATTTAGAAAGAGTTTGTCTCTTTTTAGTACAGAGTCTGATCTGCTTATTATTAAATTATCTCTGGTCAGCTTACAATCCTGTTCTGTTTTGCGAAATCTTTTGAAAACTGCCTTAACAACGAGCTGTCCAATCAAACTGAGAATCCTTTTAATGTCTTGATTCTTTTTCATGGTAAATTTTCATTTTCTGATCTTTACACCAATCCGCAGGAGATCTCCCGACATAAAATCTAAAAGCAATCGTAAAGGTTGCCATCGAGCCAAATCCTGAAAGATCACACAATTGCTGAATTGACAATTTTGTATCGCTGTAAAACAGCTTTTTGGCCTCTTCAATCCTGTAATAGTTTACGAACTGGTTGAAGTTATGACCGTAGCTGTCATTTATCACTCTCGAAATATAGGTTTTGTTTGTATAAAGGTAGAGCGATACCTCCTGTATTGTAATGTCAGATCGCAGGTATGGTTTCTCCGTTTCGAAATATTGTATAAGCCTGTCTCTTATCTCTTCGCTTTTCCCTTCATCAGAAATTCTTCTTTCACCGGGATGTGAATTTTTTATTGACACATTTTCAATTAAAGCCGCTACCGGATGATACTTAATATATGGGTAAAGTAATTTTAAAATAATCATATAATTGACTAATGAAAGTGCAACTTCAAATCCATTAATTCTTGTCTCTACCTTAACCGAAATAATATAAAAAATATAAATCAACGACAGTATTACTGCAAGAATAAGCAGAAAAGCATCATTAAGGAATTTCTGAGATGAGACGGCGTCGTATTTGGTTATTGCCTTGAACAGTTTTATAACACTGAATATTATAACCAACATATTGATGGTGCTTATCAAAATGATAGTACTTATGAGTGCTTTACCTGAATTAGTACTGTAATTGCTTAGAAACATAATAAGAATCACATTTAAAACGAGAGCAAGCAGAGGTGTCAGTGTATAAAATTTAAAGTTGATCTCTTTGTTGCTAAGATGGACTTTGTTGTAAACATGAATTGGCAGAAAGAGTTGAACCAGGTTTGCTGCCAATAGGGGTTTCACATCCACGAAGCCGGAAAAGCCTTCATAATATGGCATTGCCATCCTAAGTAGCTGCAAAATAAAGATACCGGATGCAGTTAAAGAGAGTACAATTAGTGTCTGCCTCTCTTTAAAAGGTAACTCTTTCCTGAGGACGCACAAATAGACGAGGTAAGCCGAAATCACAAGATAAATCAAAGGAATCAGAGACTCTGCCTGATGAAAAATCTCTCCCCACAAATTAAAGTTTAGCATAGTATTTAGTTTAAATTTGTTTCTACCAATTTAAATAAAATTGTAGAAAGAAAAAACTAAATATCTATGAATCTGTAATTTATCTGATTCTAGGTTTATTTTCTAATGCTGAATGTGTAAAAGTGGCTCTACTTCTTCATTTCATCGAATCCCTGGCCATAAACACCCATTACATTGCCAACAGATAAAAATGCGTTTTTATCGATTTCTCGTACGATTTTAAAAACGAAGTTGCTTTCGGTGCGCCTTACTATCACCATTAGCACCTTACCGTGCTGCTTTGTGAACCATCCCATGGCGTCAATTACGGTTACGCCGCGGCCAAGTGTGGTTATGCGGTCGGCAATCTCTTCGTGATTTTTTGAGAAGATGAATATCTGGATAGATTGTCTGGCGCCTGAGAGTATCAGGTCAATGGTGTAGCTTGTTACCCCTATTAATACATAACCGTAGATTATGGTTGCCACTCGGCTGCCTAATGAACCTTCGGTTGGGATTAGTATTGCGCTGCCAATGATTATGATGTCCATCATAAGTATTAGCCGGCCGGGTGAGATGTTGCGGTATTTATTGATTATGAGGGCTATAATGTCGGTTCCGCCTGAGCTGCCTCCCTGGGTAAAGGTTATGGCTATGCCGGCCCCGGCACAGGCTCCGCCTATAATGGCAGAGAGCAGCTTGCCGTTCTCTATTGCGATATCCTGAATCAGCTCTGGGGGTATGATTCCGGGAAGGAATTTAAGGAATAGTGTTACGGCAAAAATTGCATAAACAGTTTTAAGCCCGAATGTCTTGCCCAGAATCTTAAGGGCAAAGGCAAGCAGAATGATATTAATGATAAAGAATGAGTAGCTTACCTGAAAGCCGGTCATGTAATATATTATTGCAGAAATGCCTGTAACTCCTCCGCCAACCAGGCCGTTGGGTATAAGAAAAACTACCCAGCCGATAGAATAGAGCAAAAGCCCCAATGCTATGAGCAGATACTCCTTTATTCCTGTAAAGATTGTTCCGGTTTTCTTCTCCACGATATTTTCCCTCCTTTAATCTGATCAAAGCCTTCGCCGTAGACACTTGTGATTGACGATACGGTCATGAAGGCGTTTCTGTCTGTGTTTTTAATTATCTCTGTTATCTCCGGCAGTTGCGATTTACGCATCACAATTACCAGTACTTTACTTTCTGCCTGAGAGTACCACCCCATTGAGCTGAGTGCTGTAACTCCGCGCTTCATCTCTTTGGTTACCTTCTCTGCTATCTGGGCATATTTTGATGAGAAAACAAGTACTTGCACCGATTGTTTATTTCCGGTAAGAATCATGTCTATCACATATGAGAATGATACCATTACAATGTAACCGTAAATTACATCTGACAGCTCTTTGCCTGGTATGAAATAGACCGAGCCAATTATCACAAGGTCGCACATCAAAAAGACCCTGCCGGGTGATGTCTCTCTAAAACGGCCGATTATTAGCGCAATAATGTCGGTACCGCCTGTGCTGCCCCCTTGCAGGAATATCATTCCAATACCTATTCCGCTTAATGTTCCTCCAAGAACTGCATTTATCAGTTTGTCTTCAATGTCCGACACCCATGGTATGAGTGGCAAAAACTCAAACATAAGCGCAGCCATCGCTATGCAATAGATTGTTTTGAACCCGAATGCCTTGCCCAGTATTAAAAATCCAATTAAGAGGAGAATTGCGTTAATTATGATGTACGAGTAGGCAACCTGGAATCCGGTTGAGTAGTTGATTACAGATGCAAGTCCGCTCACTCCTCCGCCTGCTATCTGGTGGGGAATGAGAAAGGCTGTCCAGCTGAAGACAAAAATAAAGAGCCCTGCTGTCATTATAACATAGGACTTTATTGTTTTAAATATGCCGTTGTTCATCTGAGCGTTATTAAATGTATATGTGTGAGCGGCTAAAGGTGACTGCTTTACCTTTGATTATCACCCGCTCCTGAGTGAGGGTAAGGTAGAGTATTCCTCCTCTTTCAGATACCTGTCTTGCATGCAGTTCTGTCTTGCCAAGCCTTTTTGACCAGTATGGAGCCAGAGTGCAGTGCGCCGATCCTGTAACAGGGTCCTCCAGAATGGTTGCCTGAGGGGTAAAGAATCTTGATACAAAGTCGCAATCGGTGCCGGGGGCAGTTACAATAACCCCTCCGGGATTGATGTTTATCTCATCAAAAATTCCTCTGTTTATCTCCAGTTGCTCAACCTCTTCCTGCTTTGAGTAGATGAGCATGAAATCGCGGGCTTTATAGATGTCAATCGGCTTAATGCTAAGACTGTCAAATATCTCGGCAGGGAGTACAGCCTTGTGCCCCTCTCTTATTGGAAAGTTAAGGATGTACATATCTCCATCTCTTTTTACTGTCAGTTCACCGGAGAGTGAGCTGAATGTTATCTCATCACCCTGGAAGCCCTCTTCGGTAAAGAGAACATGTGCCGAGGCAAGTGTTGCGTGTCCGCAAAGGTCCATCTCAATGTCGGGGGTAAACCAGCGGAGGTTGTAGCCGCTGCCCTCGGGTAAAATGTATGCCGTCTCCGGAACGGCGTTCTCTCTTGCAATTTTAAGCAGAGTCTGGTCGTCCGGCTTTGATTCCAGCATAACAACTACAGCAGGGTTTCCGCAAAAAACCGTCTCTGTAAATGCATCAACCTGATAAGCTCTTAGTTTCATCAGCAAACGATGTTAATAATCTTTTTGGGGACAACAATTATCTTTTTAATGGATGCTCCTGCAAGATATTTGGATGTTTGTTCGTTCTCTCTTGCAGCGGCCTCTATCTCCGCGGCAGTAAGTGAAGCGGAGAGAGTTAGTTTATACCTCAGTTTTCCGTTGAAGGATACCGGGTATTCAAAAGAGTCCTCTATTGTGTGTTCTGCATTGAATTCAGGGAAGGCTGCCAGTGATACGCTTTGGGTATGTCCAAGGCGGCTCCAGAGCTCTTCGCTTATGTGTGGTGCAAATGGAGAGAGCAATATAACCATTGGTTCCAGAATCTCTCTCTTGTTGCAGTTTACTTCGTATAGTTCGTTCAGGGCAATCATAAAGGCACTCACGCTTGTGTTGAATGAGAAGTTCTCTATGTCTTCCTGAGTCTTTTTAATTAATTTATGGAGTATTTTAAGCTCTGCAGCGGTTGCCCTCTCCTCTGATACACCAAATGTTTTATCTGCAAAGAAGAGCCTCCAGAACCTTTTAAGAAAGCGATGAACTCCGTCTATTCCGTTTGTGTCCCAAGGTTTTGACTGCTCAAGCGGGCCAAGAAACATCTCGTACATTCTCAGGGTGTCTGCTCCGTAGTTGTCGCAGATGATATCGGGGTTAACAACGTTGAACATAGATTTGCTCATCTTCTCAACTGCCCATCCGCAGATATATTCATCATTTTCAAGTATGAATTCTGCATCTGCATAATCGGGCATCCACACCTTAAAGGCTGCCAGATCGAGTTTGTCGTTATGCACGATGTTAACATCAACATGTATCTCGGTTGTGTCGTAGCTATCTTTTAGCCCAAGTGAAACAAACTTATTTGTACCCTTAACTCTGTAAACAAAGTTAGAGCGTCCCTGAATCATACCCTGGTTGATAAGCTTGCGGAATGGTTCTGCTTCGCATACCCTGCCTGTGTCGTAAAGAAACTTGTTCCAGAACCTTGAGTAAATCAGGTGCCCTGTTGCATGTTCGGTTCCCCCTATGTAGAGGTCAACACTTCTCCAGTATTCATTTGCCTCCTTTGATACAAGTGCGGTGCTGTTTTGAGGATCCATGTACCTAAGGTAGTATGCGCTGCTGCCGGCAAAACCTGGCATTGTGCTCTTTTCAAGCGGGTAACCGTTGTGTGTCCAGTTTTCTGCCCTTGCAAGAGGGGGCTCTCCGCTCTCTGTTGGCAGATATTTGTCAATATCCGGAAGTTCAAGTGGTAGCTGATCGTAGGTAAGAGGTACTGCAATATCGTCTTTGTAGTAAATCGGGAATGGCTCTCCCCAGTATCTCTGGCGTGAAAAGATTGCATCTCTTAGTCTGAAGTTTACCTTTCTTTTGCCTAATGCTCTCCTTTCAACCTCATCAATGGCAGCAGGAATCGCCTCCTTTACAGACATTCCGTTAAGGAAGCCCGAATTGCACATGACTCCCTCTTTAGCATCAAAGCTCTCCTGAGATATATCGCACCCCTCTATCAGAGGAATTATTGGCAAATTAAAGTGTTTTGCAAAGAAGTAGTCTCTGCTGTCATGTGCAGGAACTGCCATGATTGCTCCGGTTCCGTACCCTGCCAGCACATATTCTGATATCCATACAGGTATCTTCTCAAGGGTAAAGGGATTTACCGCATAACTTCCGCTAAAGACTCCGGTAACCTTTTTGGTTTCGGCCATTCTTTCGCGCTCTGTCTTTCTTGATGCATATTTGATGTACTCGTCAACCTCAGCTTTTTGATCTGCAGTTGTAAGCCTCTCCACCCATTCGCTCTCAGGTGCAAGGACCATGAAGGTTGCTCCAAAAATGGTATCAGCTCTTGTTGTAAATATCTCAAGATCAAACTCCTCTTTACCGTTTGATACCTTAAAAATCATCTCGGCTCCCTGTGATCGTCCAATCCAGTTCCTCTGCATATCTTTGAGTGAATCGGTCCACTCCAGTGTGTCAAGATCGTTAAGAAGCCTTTCGGCATAGGCCGAAACCCTCAGTTGCCACTGTTTCATCTTGCGCTGCTCAACAGGATGGCCACCACGAAGTGAAATTCCCTCCTTTACCTCATCGTTTGCCAGAACAGTTCCAAGTGCCGGGCACCAGTTTACTGAGGTTTCACCAAGATATGCAAGGCGATACTGCATAAGAACTTCTTCCCTCTCCTTCTCTCCCATTCCATTCCACTCATCTGCTGTGAAAAGGGCTACATCTCCGCAGGCTGCGCAGACATTTTTATTACCATCCGTTTCAAAGATCTTGATTAGAGTCTCTATCTTTTGAGCGCTTTGTGTATTGTTGTTGTACCAGTGGGCAAACATTTCGAGAAAAGCCCATTGAGTCCATTTGTAATATTCAGGCTCACAAGTTCTTACCTCTCTAGACCAGTCATATGAGAAGCCAATTCTATCCAATTGTTCGCGATATCTTGCGATATTTTTTTCGGTTGTTTTGGCCGGGTGCTGGCCTGTTTGAATTGCATACTGTTCGGCGGGGAGGCCGAATGCATCGTACCCCATCGGGTGAAGTACGTTAAACCCTTTTAATCTTTTGTAACGGCTGTATATATCACTTGCTATGTAACCAAGAGGGTGTCCTACATGAAGACCTGCTCCCGATGGGTAGGGGAACATGTCCAGTACATAGAATTTTGGTTTTGAATTATCCTCTTTAACCTTAAAGGTTTGCTCCTGCGACCAGCGGGACTGCCAGTGCTTTTCAATCTCAAGAAAATTATACTCCATTTCGCGGCTTTTAAAACAGCCACAAAAGTAATAAAAATTGCTATCTCTTTAGTCTGAATTCTACAGGAAGGGAGATTTTGCTCCTTACCGGCTTACCGCCAATCATTGCTGCTTTCCATTTTGGAGAGGCTTTTATAACCCTCACCGCCTCGTCGTCAAGAAGCTGATCTGCCGATTTATTAATTGTGACATTTGTCACCTCACCGTCTTTCTCTACAATAAAGTCAACAATTACCCTTCCCTGAATTCCCTCACTGATAGCCTCTGCAGGATATTTCAGGTAGTGATAAACCCATTTAGTCAGGAATACCCTTTCGTCTCCCTTGTCATAAATTGCTCTTCTGTCAACCTCATTTTGTGAATAGACCATTTCGGGATCATCTTCCGGCACCTCTGCCTGATCTGCAAATACTGTCTTTTCAAGTGGTTTCTGGGTATTGGCAGCCACCTTCACAAGATTGTATGTAAAGTGAGCAAGATCTTCCATCACGTTGTAATTTAGTTTTTCGGGAGTATCCCTTACAGTGTGGTAATCTCTGTGTATAAGTGTCGTAAAGAGAACAACCGGTATTCCAAGCGTTGCAAATATTCTGTGGTCACTCGGGAAATAGTCTGTTGTTCTAATATTCGGAGTAATCATCAGTGGTAAGTCAGCAACATCTTTTAACATTGTAACAAGCTGTGTATGTGGCAATACAGTATATGCCGATACGTTTTGTCTGCCTGCGGCTCTGCCTACCATATCAAGGTTTATCATTAAAGAGACGTCGTTGATCGGCGCAAAGGCACGATTTGCAAAATACCATGAACCTGTCATTCCTCTCTCCTCGGAACCGAAGGCTGCAAAGATTACCGAACGGCGAAACTCCATTGAGCTCTCCTTTACCATTCTAGCAACCTCAAGCATTACTGCCACCCCAGAGGCGTTGTCGTCTGCTCCTGCAAAGATCATAAGAGAGTCCTTGCCATTAATTTTAATAACTGTAGTGCCCAGATGGTCATAATGGGCGCCTATAAGAATATACTGATCTCTGAGTTTTGGATCCCATCCCTCTACTACACCAATAATGTTGGAAGACTTTAAGGTGTCACCCTCTGCTGCAATAATTGAGAAATCCTGACCGGGAGAGGGGTACAAAAGGGTAACATCTGCCTTTAGAAACTCCCGCTCTATGTATCTGGCTGCCTTAGCTTCACCTGTAGTACCTGCCTCTCTTCCCTTGAGCGAGTCTGCTGCCAGTACGGCTACATCTCTTTTCATGCGCAACAGCGTTGCTGATTGAGAGAAAAGCCCTGCATAACATACTGTCAGCAGAGCTATTGTTATAATAAATCTTTTATTCATAATCATTTCTTTGGTGGTAACACCTCAAGCCAGTAACCATCGGGGTCATTAATAAAATATATGCCCATTCCCGGATTTTCGTAGCAGATGCACCCCATTTGTGTGTGTTTTTGGTGTGCAGATTCAAAGTCATCGGTACGAAAAGCCAGATGAAACTCATTATCTCCCAAGTTATAAGGCCTGTCCCAATCTCTTAGCCATGTAAGTTCCAACTGGTGTTCAGAAGAGCCGTCAGAAAGGTAAACTATTATAAACGAACCATCAGGCTTGGTTATTCTTCTCACCTCATCCAGACCCAGAGCCTCTTTATAAAAAGCCATGCTCTTCTCCAGATCCTTTACGTTTATGTTATTGTGAACAAATCTGAATTTTGCCATACCCTTATCTTTTAAAGTGTGGTATTTCAACAGGTAACTCTATTGAGAACTCAACAAGTCCTGCAACAGCACCCTCTTTATACCAGGGAGTTTGATGTATCAGTTTCTTAATCCCGTTTTTCTCAATAGTGTATGAGTTTGACGTCCCGTTTTGAATCATTTCATGAATCACCTCCCAGGATTTGGCAGCATGGCAATCTTTTAGGTTTTTTCCTATCAGATCTCCATATGACTCAAATGTCTTTACAGCCTTGATATTTTGCCATAAGACAATGCCTTCGCAATCGCAGACTGTTACGGCGCACGAAAGTTCGTTTGCCCACTCAAAATTTTCCATTCAAACTTTACTTCTTGTAAAACGGTGCTCTGACAACATTAGCTTTAAGCAGTTTATCCCTCACCTTGATAAAAATATCTGTGCCGGATTTTGCAAATTCAGGTTTGACATATGCCATACCTACTGCCTTTTTAACTGCCGGGCCCATTGTTCCGGATGTTACAATACCAATTTCCGTGCCGTTTGCATCGCAAACTTCATATCCGTGTCTTGGAATACCTCTGTCGAGAAGTTCAAAACCAACAAGCTTTCTGGAAACACCACCATCTTTTAGCTTGAGCATATACTCACGGTCGATAAAATCACCCTTTGCTTCGCTGAATTTGGTAATCCATCCCAGACCGGCCTCAATTGGTGAAGTTGTGTCATCAATATCGTTCCCGTAGAGGCAGAAACCCATCTCAAGACGGAGTGTATCGCGGGCACCGAGACCTATAGGCTTAATGTCAAACTCTTTGCCGGCCTCAAAAACTGCATTCCAAAGCTTTTCACCATCTTCGTTGGCAACATAAATTTCGCAACCACCCGATCCGGTATATCCTGTTGTAGAGAATATTGCATCTTTAATACCAGCTATTGTCAGCTTCTTAAAGGTGTAGTACTCCATATCCTCTACAGTTGTGTCGCAAATCTTTTGCATTGCCTTTAGTGCGAGCGGACCCTGAACAGCTAACTGGCAAATTTCGTCAGATGCATTGTACAGCTCTTTGCCCGGTGTAATACCGAATTTGGGAGCATGCTCGCACAGGTGAGCATAATCTTTATCAACGTTGGATGCGTTAACAACAAGAAGATAGGTAACGCTGTCTAAGCAGTAAACAAGAAGGTCATCAACAATACCGCCTTTACCGTTGGGAAAGCAAGAGTATTGAACTTTACCGGGTGTTAGAAGAGATGCGTCGTTAGATGTTACGTATTGGATAAAGGCGAGGGCTTTGGGGCCCTTTACCCAGATTTCACCCATGTGGGAGACATCAAAAACCCCAACCTTCTCCCTTACATGGTTGTGCTCTTCGTTAATCCCTACATACTCTACCGGCATATTAAAACCGGCAAAAGGCACCATTCTGGCACCAAGCTCAATGTGCTTAGCAGTAAATGCTGTTGTTTTCATAAATATTTTAATGAAATTATTTTATATGTAATTGTTGTCTTATGTCGTATATCCAGATATCTCCGTCAAGGTTAAATTTAGACCCCATAAGATCATACATTTTATCATATGCCGCCGAGAGATTTGGGTGAGATGAGACAGAAACAAGCCTGAACCCGTTTTTAAAATCAATGGTTAACGGCTTGTAACCGTTCTTTTCCAGCTTTTCGACCATTCCCTTAGCGTTTGAATACTCTCTGAAGCTGCCGCATATTACGTGATATCTGTTGGTGTTTGACAGGTCAACCATACCTGATGCCTTTGCAAGAGCAAGACTATCCTGAAATGCTCTGCTTACTGAATCCTCTTTTGCCCTCATTAAAGAGTCTGCTGATCTCTTTTCGGCGATTGCTCTCTCCTGCTCTCTCTTAAGAGCAGCAATGTCTTCTGATGTAGCCATTCCCAATTGCTTTCTTGTCCAGTCACATCCGGTAAGAAGCAATGTAACAGCCATAAGCATTGCTATTAATTTTGCCGTTCTCATAATTGATTAGTGTTAAGGATTTTTGTATAGAGACAAAATTAACATTTTTGGAGCAAAGAGAAAAATAAATGTATATTTGGTAACGGTTTTTAAAAACACAATCATATGGCAACCATTTTAGAGCAGTTTAAATCTATTGTCAATTTTTCTGACCACATAGATATTGAGGGAACTACTGAGAGTATTAAAAAAGGAATAGATTTTAAAGGTCCTAATGCATGGATTCTCTTTTTTGCGATAATTGTAGCATCGGTTGGTCTAAATGTAAACTCAATTCCTGTTATCATTGGTGCTATGTTAATTTCACCTCTTATGGGTCCTATAATGGGAGCAGGGCTTGCAATTGGGGTAAATGACACTGAGCTGCTTCGCAAGGCTCTTAAAAACCTTGCCGTAATGGTCATAATCAGTCTGTTTGCATCGACTGCATATTTTATTATCTCTCCTCTTGCACTTGCAGAACCAACAGAACTGCTTGCAAGAACAAGACCTACAATTTATGATGTATTCATAGCACTTTTTGGTGGTCTGGCAGGAATCGTAGAGGGGTCAAAGAGGGATAAAGGAACAGTAATTGCCGGTGTTGCCATTGCAACGGCCCTTATGCCTCCGCTCTGTACAGCCGGCTATGGCCTGGCTAACGGCAATATGTCATATTTTGGTGGTGCCATGTATCTGTTTGCTATAAACTCAATATTCATAGCCCTTGCAACCTATCTTATGGTAAGGTATATGAAGTTCCCCCACGTTCAGTTTGCCGATCCTGCAAAACAGCGAAGAGTCAGAAGAACAATCAGTCTCTTTACACTGATTCTTGTAGTTCCAAGTATCTATACGGGTTTTCTTGTTATACGTGAAAACTCTTTTAACCAGTCTGCCAAGAGATTTATAGCAGAGAACAAAACTCTTGCAAACGGATATATTTACGACTACTCTGTTAATCATAAGGTAAAACCTTCTCATCTGGAAATTTCTATTGCCGGAGAGAGGCTTTCCGAAAACCAGAGAGAGATATTGTTCACCAATCTCGAACGCCATGGTATAATGAGAAGTCAGGTTAACCTAAAGTTTAATGCACTTTATGAGGAGGGTTCGAGAGAGACCGAGATGCTAAAGGGCATTTTTGAAAGGACCGATCTGGAAATTGCCAGAAAGGATGAACTAATCAATGAGCTCCGCAAAGAACTTGATTCATACAGAACCAGAGAGATTCCATACGAACAAATTACAAAAGAGATAAAAGCTCAACATCCTGAAATAATGTCACTTACAATTGCACGTGGTGCTGAAATATCATCAGCTCCTTATGCCTCAAAGGATCAGGTTGTTGCAATAATTAAATGGAAAGTGGAGCTCTCTGCAGCAGAGATAACCAAATTACAGGAGTGGCTATCTGTCAGATTAAATGTAACAAATGTTAAAATTGTACAACTTAAATAGATGAAGGTTATTGCGGTAGTTATTTTTCAGTTGATCTCGCTTCTCGCGGTGGGAAGCTCAGATACTCTGAAACTTCTCTTTATTGGTGATGTGATGCAGCACGCTGCCCAACTGGATGCAGCATTCGACGGTAACGGCAAAAGAAGAGATGCCGCCTCATACAGCTATACCAGTTATTTTCAGTATCTTAAACCACATTTTAAAAAGGCAGATATTATAGCCGCCAATATGGAGACAACTTTTGGACCTGCTCCCTTTACCGGATATCCTGCGTTTTGCTCCCCATCTTCTCTGGCTCAGGAGGCTAAAGAGAGCGGAATTAACCTCTTTTTTGCTTCTAATAACCATTCGGTTGACAGAGGTGCTGCCGGATTAAAAGGGACAATTGAACTGTATGAGCAGTTGGGCATCCCCTTTACAGGTATTTATCGTAACAGTAATGAGGAGTCGGCTAATCACCCGCTTATACTTAGCAAAAAGAACATAAAAATTGCATTTCTTAACTACACCTATGGCACAAACGGCATAGCAGTACCCTCTCCATACATTGTTAAACTTCTGGATTCGTCAACTGTTCGCAGAGATCTTGCTGCTGCCCGTTTTGCAAAACCCGATTTTATAATTGTATCGGTTCATTGGGGAGAAGAGTATAAGCTTAGCCCTTCGATAAGCCAATTCAATTGGGAATCTCTCTTTTATGCTAACGGAGCTGATATTGTTATTGGATCACACCCACATGTTCCTCAGGATGTTGTGACATATCGTGACCCAAACGGTGATATAGAACACATAACTGCCTACTCGCTTGGCAACGCAATTTCAAACATGACAGCAAAAGATACAAGAGTAGGTATAATGCTGGAGGTGTGTCTTGTAAAAACCTGTTTTGAGCAAAAAGAGCTGCTGCAACCTAAAGTTCACTATATTTGGACATCAAGACCTGCCGCAACAGGAGGTTACTTTACCATTGTTCCGATGAAAGAGTATTTGCAGGCACCCTCTGCCTTTGGTATTAATGGAGAGCATGAATTAATCGAAAGATATTACAACACATTTGAAAAGAGATGATAGAGAAAGTTATTAGATTGGAAGAGATAGATCCTGTAGATATTTACGGAGTAAAAAACAGGCTTATAGATCTGTTGGCGGCATATTTCCCCAAAATGAGAGTTGTTGCCAGAGGTTCAGAAATTAATCTAAAGGGAAGTGCGAAAGATATTAAGTTGTTCGAAGAGAAAATAAACAGACTGATAGAGATTCGCAGCAAAAAAAGGCGGCTGAGCGAAGATGATGTAAACTCTCTGTTTGTTGTCACACAATCAGGAGAGGTGATTAACGAACTTCCGGAAAATGAGATAATCGTTTACGGGAATGAGGGTAAGGTGATTAATGCCAGAACAATCAACCAAAAAAAGCTGGTGGAGTGTTATGAGAAAAGTGATCTTATTTTTGCAATCGGCCCTGCCGGTACAGGCAAGACATATACTGCCATTGCCCTGGCAGTAAGAGCATTAAAAAACAGAGAGGTAAAGAGATTGCTTCTTACCAGGCCTGCTGTTGAGGCAGGCGAGAGGCTGGGTTTTCTTCCTGGCGATATGCGTGACAAACTGGACCCATACCTTCAGCCTCTGTACGATGCCCTCAGAGATATGATTCCTGCAAAGAGGCTTGCCGAACTTATGGAAGATGGAATAATTCAGATTGCCCCACTAGCCTATATGAGAGACCGCACTCTTGAAAGTGCCTTTGTAATACTTGACGAGGCACAGAACACAACAATGGGTCAGCTAAAGATGTTCCTTACCCGTATGGGCAATAACTCCAAATTCATTGTCACAGGAGATGCTACACAAATTGACCTTCCAAAAAAGAGTGACTCCGGACTGCTAAGAGGGGTTAAGATGACAGGTAAAATAACTGGAGTCTCTGTTGTTGAGTTTGACAAAGGGGATATCGTAAGACACCCCCTTGTTTCAAAAATTGTTCAGGCATTTGAAGATAGCGGAGAGTAAATCCGTAAAAGATTTAATCTCAAAGCTGTTATCCTCTGCGAAGAACTCCTCCTCCCATTTTACCGGTTGGAGAACCATTAGAAATTGTCCATATACCATTTACAAGCACCTCATTAATCCCTGTGGCAAACTGGTGTGGCTGTGCAAATGTTGCTGTATCGATAATTTTTTCAGTGTCAAACACCACAATATCTGCCTGATAACCCGGTATCAGCAATCCTCTGTTTTTGAGTCCGAGTCTCTCTGCAGGCAACATTGTACATTTTTTAACCGCCTCTGCTACGCTCATTAATGATTCCTCTCTGCAATATTTTCCGATAAAACGAGGGAATGTACCGTATGAGCGCGGGTGTGGCATACTCTGCCCCAGCGGACCTTCCGGTGAATACACGCTACCGTCGGAAGCCGGCATTCCAAGAGGATGTGAAAGAAACATCTTCACGTTCTCTTCTGTCATTGCAAATCCAATTATACTAACCGAGACCCTCTCTTCAATCAGCAAATCCCTGATGAATGGCCATGGATCTTTTCCTGTCAGTTTACTGCACTCCTCAACATTCAAGCCGATAAACCTCTTGTTGTCTTCTTGTTTGCAAGAGGTTACCACAACATTTTGAGGTCCTCCCAGGCGTTTGATTCGTGACATTGCATACTCCCCGATTTTCCCGGAGATTGTCTCGTCTTTCAATCTTGCAATTATCTCATCTTTTGTGCCTTGTCTTTCACTCAAAGGAATAAATGTCGACATGCCGGTAGAGAAAGCTGTGTACGGATATCTGTCAAAGGCAATATCCAAACCTCCGGCTCTGGCTTGCTCAATCTGCTTTAGTAGAGCAGGAGCTTTATGCCAGTTTGCTGCGTTTTGTGCCTTGAGGTGTGATATCTGGAGCTTTACTCCGGCCGCTCTTGCAATATCTATTGACTCGGCAACAGACTCTTCGACTCTGTCATCTTCGTTCCTCATATGTATTGCAAACAGCCCTCCGTATTTGGCTACCACTTTGCAAAGTTCAGCAATCTCTTCGTTTGTTGCGTATGAACCCGGAGTGTACTCCAGTCCGCATGAAATTCCCATTGCTCCCTGCTCCATCTGAAGTTCAAGAATGCTCTTCATTCTCTCCAGTTGCTCCTGGGTTGCCCTTACATCATTTTCTCCCACTACAAATTCCCTCAACTGTCCCTGGCCTACAAAAGATCCAAGATTAATTCCGTTTTGCTGGGCTGACATATCGCCAAAGAAGTTGTCCAAATTTTCCCATTTCTTACCGGGAAAAGGAGATCCTCCACAATTGCCTGCAATGTCTGTTGTTACCCCTTGATAGATTTTACTGTCACCAAGCGGGGCAGAAAACATGTTGTCATCGGTATGAGTGTGTATATCAATAAAACCAGGTGAGACAGCAGCCCCTTTAGCATCAACAACAATATCGGCACTCTCTCCAAGAGAGGTTGCCATGGCAGTTATTTTACCATCTTTGATTCCGATTTCACCCGGATAGGGTCTTCCTCCCTCTCCGTTGTAAATAATTCCTCCTTTGATAATTGTATCAAAACGATTATTGGCCCTGATAATTGAGCCACCTGCAAAACCAAGACCCAGAGCTGCTCCTGAAATAACAGATGTCCTGATGAAGTCTCTTCTGGAAATTTTACTGCCCATATTTTAAGTTTTTTAAGGTTTATTGCTTGGTTTTGATTCCTTTACTCATGTAAACTTCAAGTTTACCATCCTTTGAATAGATAAGGTATCCCTCTATTCCGGGGGTCTTTTCAATCACCTCGATGGATTTTTCAAGTCCCGCAACCATGAAGTATGTTCCGTAAGCATCGGCAGTCATGGCATCGGCAGCAATAACAGTTGCACTCAGTAAATTATCTCTTACCGGATATCCTGTTTTGGGATTTATTGTGTGAGAATATTTCTCCCCGTTCTCTTCATAAAACTTCCGGTAGTTTCCGGATGTGGCAAGACCACCTCCGCTAAGTAACAATATGTCCTGAATTTCGTGACCCTGAATCATGTTACCTTCTAAAGGCTTGTCTATTCCCACGCTCCAGCTTTTGCCTTTAGGATTAACCCCTTTGCAAAAAATCTCTCCTCCAATCTCGATCAGATAATTTTTTATTCCCAGATTGTCAAATGCCCTCCCTATCACATCTGCTGTGTAGCCTTGTGCAATTGCGTTAAAATTAAGCTTTACTCCCGGGCTCTTCTTGATAATTTTTGTTCCCTCAAGGGCAACTTTATCCATTCCGACAAATTGCATAACAGAGTCTATAATCTGTTGATTTACTGTTGCTTTATTCTTAAATCCAAACCCCCATATGTCAAACAAAGGGGCGGCTGACACATCAAACAGACCCTCTGAAATTCTATACATTTCAACAGAACGGTTAAAGACATCGGCAAACATAATGTCTACCTTAACAGAGTCACCGTTGTTTACTTGTGAAATTATTGATTCGGGATTATATCCGCTCATTGAGAAATCAACCATCTTAAGAAGCGATTCTGTCAATGAATCGGGAACAAAATCTACATCATTGGAATAGACAATGTGATATGTGGTACCCTGTGTAAATCCATCTATGGTTTTGTATTCTGTTTTTTCTTTGCAACCTATTGCAATTACCGCTGTTATGAATAAAAGGGGTAGAATTTTTCTGAAGAGGGGGTAATATTTCATTGTGAGGATCATTTTGGCACAAATTTAGAATAAAAAAGCATATCTTTGTCCACTAATTCGACAGCGGTTATTATATGAAAAAATATTTTGGTCTTCTTCCGTTAACACTAGTTATTACACTTATTGCTTTCTCATCTTGTAAAAAAGATGATCCTGCTGATGATTCTCAGTACATGGAGGGTTCTATGGCTTTTGCTTTACCTAAATATCTGATTGCAAAATCGCCGGTAGAACTTGAAGTAAGCGGCATTACCCTTCCTGCATCAGGAATCACATATAAATGGAATACTACAGGTTTTGGCGTTGACTCGATAGTTGGACAAAAGGTAACTGTAACTGCACCTGCAGCCTGGGGAGATTATTCGGTGATAGTCACTGCAACCCACCCCGAATACAACTCCGCTGTAATAACAAAATCAACAACTGTAATTGACCCCTCTTCAAAAAGCAGCTTCTCCGGAATTGTTAAGACCAATGATTCTATTATTGACTCCAGAGACGGAACTGTTTACTATTACAAAACATTTGACAAACTAAACTGGTTTGTTAGTAACCTCAATTGGAAAGGCGCAGGAAAACCTTATCAGAACGAGTCTGCCCTTTCAGAAGTTTTAGGTATGCTATATTCCTGGAGTGAAGCTACAGGAGGTGTAAACAGAACAGGGCTTGGGAACGGGCCTCAGGGTGTTTGCCCTCAAGGTTGGTCTTTGCCAACAAGAGAAGATTGGGAGAACTTTGGCTCGGCAGTTAAAGGGGCTCCACTTTCATTTGATGATAATTGGGCAGGAATAGGTTCAAAAGCAGCAGTGAACGCAATGCTTAACGGAAAAAGCATGTGGAAATACAGCCCCGACAATATGAAAGAGAACAACTCAGGCTGGAATGCAATTCCTGCAGGCAGTTCAACCAATAACTTCAACTATTTTACCAACATTAATATGTTTGGTTTCTGGTGGAGTGCATCCCAAAAAGACTCCACTAACGGAGAATATCGTTTTATCCACTTTGACAACTCATCTTTCCCTTATAACTTCGCAAACAAGGCAAACTTCGGGGCATCTGTCAGGTGTGTTAAACTCGCTAAATAGTTTATTAACTTAAATAAAAAGAAATTATGAAACTGTCAAAAGGCATTATTGCATTATTGGTAGTCCTCGGTGTGGTATTAATTACTTTTATGTGGGCTAAAAATGGCTACAACCGCATGGTTGGCAATGAGGAACAGGTAACTACAGCCTGGTCGCAGGTTGAGAATGTATATCAAAGAAGGGCTGACCTTATCCCAAATCTTGTTGCAACAGTTCAGGGTTATGCCTCTCACGAAAGAGAGACACTTGAAGGTGTTGTAAATGCAAGGGCAAAGGCAACTCAAACTACAATTGACCCTGCCAACATGACCCAGGCACAGATGGCTAACTTCCAGCAGACTCAGGGAGAACTCTCTCAGGCACTGGGCAGGCTGATGGTCGTTGTTGAGAGATATCCCGATCTTAAAGCCAATCAAAACTTTTTGGAACTACAGGCTCAGCTTGAAGGAACAGAGAACAGGATCACAGTTGAGAGGCAGAAATACAACGAGGTTGTAAGAGTTTACAATACAAATATCCGCCGTTTCCCGTCAAATATTCTTGCCGGCATATTCGGATTTGAGAGAAAGATTAACTTCGAGGCCAAAGAGGGTGCAGATGTTGCCCCTGTTGTTCAGTTTTAACCGTGGCCTCATCGGAATTTTTGTCAAAAAGTGAGCAGAGTCAGATTGTTAAGGCTATTGAATCTGCAGAGCTCAACACATCGGGAGAGATAAGAGTTCATCTTGAATCAACATGTGCAGGTGACCCTGTTGCCCGTACTGTTTATCTCTTCGGTAAACTGGGTATGCACAAAACCAGGGAAAGGAACGGCGTGTTGATATATATCGCATGGAAATCCCATAAGTTTGCAATCATAGGCGACAGCGGAATAAATTCAAAGGTTCCTGAAAATTTCTGGGAGGAAGAGAAGGAGATTCTGCTTGGATTCTTAAAGGAGGGCAAGATTGCAGATGGACTCACCGAAGTTATTAAACTTGCGGGTAATAAGCTTAAAGAATTTTTCCCATACCAACAGGACGATACAAATGAACAAAGCAACGAAATCTCTTTTGGCGATTAGATATCTGGCGGTTTTCACCGCTTTGATTCTAACCTGGAGTAACTCATATGCGCAGATTCCTTCAAGACCCTCACCTCCTGTTCTTGTAAACGACCTGGCGTCTGTTTTCACATCTACTGAAAGGAGCGAACTTGAAAGAAGGCTTGTAGAATTCGCCAATAACACTTCTAATCAAATTGTAATCGTTACCCTTAGCACTCTTGACGGAAACGACAAAGCTCAGGTAGCCTTTTCAATAGGGCAAACCTGGGGAGTGGGTGATTCCAAATTCAATAATGGTCTTGTAATTCTGGTTAAGCCCAAAAAAGGATCCGAGAGGGGAGAAGCCTTTATAGCAACAGGTTACGGTCTGGAGGGGGCACTTCCGGATGCAGTTTGCAAGAGAGTTGTTGAAAACGAGATGATTCCTTTTTTTCGTCAGAACAGGTACTACGACGGACTGATGGCATCTCTGGATGTTATTCTGCCTATTGCTGCCGGTGAATATAGTCATAGTCAATACACTAAAGGAGCAGATGGCTCTTTCCTCCCGGCAATAGCTGTTCTATTTTTCGTAATTGTTTTTATTGTCTCTATGATTTCCAAAAAAGGTGGTGGCACAACCAACCTTGGAGGAGGCAATAAAAGAGGTCCAAGCGCATTGGATTTACTGTTATTGGGTTCAATTCTCTCATCTGCCGGAAGAGGCCGCTCAGGTGGTTTCGGTGGCGGAGGATTCGGAGGTGGAGGTTTCGGTGGTTTCGGTGGCGGAGGATTTGGTGGAGGCGGTGCCGGAGGAAGCTGGTAAAAGCCTCCCCCATTAACCATCTATTCAATATTCCAAACACCCATCGCTGTCTCAAGTTTTACAAGAGCCATTGACTTATCGTATATTACAGAATACAACGAGTGTAGAATTTCGTCGTAACTTCTTTGTGCATCCAACACTTCGATCAGGTGAATATCACCATTGTTGTAATCTTTTCTCTTCTCATCCAATACCTCTTTTGCTGTTCTGACAATACCTGCAGTTAAGAATTTTAATTTCTTATCGGTTGCCAAATACTCATTGTAAGCATTTATTACCTCAGAAGTCACCTCTCTCTCGGCCTGAATGTATCTTAGTTCTGCCTGTTTTCTTCTAACCTCGGCTGATTGAATTTCACCCTTTGACCTATTAAACAGAGGTATCGGGAAAGAGACTCCCAACTCAACTCCCCCGTGTCTTGGTGCCGGAGCCAATTCGTTCTTTACCTCAGAATTAAAACCATAACCCAGGAAAATATCAAACTCGGGAATTCTCTCCTTTTTTGCAGCAACGACAGATAGCTTTGATACATCTATCTCTTTTTTAGCAGCAAGTATGTCTGCTCTTCTGGTAATTGCTGTCTGTATTATCTCGCTTAAATTAAAAATTTTAGAATTCCATATGTTTTTAGTTTCAGGGATATAAACAGTGTCCTTTCCTCCCGTTCCCAAATAGATCGAGATCTCCTGATAAAGTTGGGTTAATAAAAGTTCCATGTCAATAATATCACTATACAGAAGACCTGACTCGACTCTGCTTTGCATGGCATCTAAATCTTTTACGATATTGCCCTCTCTTCTTATACTATCGCTGACCATCATCTTAATCTGGTCGTGATAGCTGTTTTTTCTGATTTCAATAATCTGACGTTGTTTAACAGCCTCAAGCCACGTCAAGACAGCATTGCCTCTCAATTTTCGCATGAAGTCTGTTAGAAGTATTTCGTTAAGCTCTTTCTCACTTTTGGCGACATTTATTGCTGCTGCTCTTCTACCCGGGGAGATAGTCTTTCCAATTTCGACCATTGCCCCCTGACCCATCTGCATATTGTTAAACTCATTGGTATAGTAACCTAACGAAATATATGGGTTGTTAAATACTGAAGCTGAAATTATCTCTGCATCAGATATTTCCATATTTAACCTCTCCGCGGCATATTCGATATTGTTTTTTCTTACCCTTTCAAGGTATTCGTTAAGCGTCAGCTGTACATATACCTGGCCCGATAGCGGGATGGCTATTGCAAAAACGAACAAAATAGTCAATAGTCTCTTTTTCATAATCGGTTAATTTAATAAGGTGGTTTATTTTTTTTAAGGCCGGGAAAAATATCAAGTACCACAATCTCAGATTGAGTGCCTATTCTGATTTTTGGACCCCAAATTCCTGCTCCGGAAGTGACATAAAAGTGGGTATTACCCCTCTTCATATATCCGTAGGCAAGTTCGTACATTCTGTCCACAATAAGGTTTCCGGGCCAGAACTGACCATAATGGGTGTGACCGGACAACTGAATATCAACACCTTCTCTTACGCTTTCATCAAGATTATAGGGCTGATGGTCAAGTAAAATTATTGGTATCTCACGGCTTACATTGGTTAGAAGTTGATTCAAGCTCTTTCTTTTTGGATTTGTTCTGTCGTCTCTTCCGGCAATTTGCACAATACCTCCTATTGATATAACAGAGTCAAGCAGAACGGTTATACCGCTGTCGTTTAGATGGTTAAAAATATCATCTCTCTCTCCACCGTAGAACTCATGATTCCCGCTGACCGCATAGATCCCATAGGTGGTTTTAATTTCGCCAAGCAACTCTGCAAGCCTCCACTCCTTAAGAGGCTTGAGACTTCTGTCAGTTATGTCTCCCGCAATCAGCAATAAATCGGGTTTCTCCTTCTCTATCTGTTTTGAAATGCGCATCACCTCTCTCTCTCTGATATATGAACTTAAGTGGAGATCACTTATCAAAACGGCACGTATTTTCTCTTTTGGAAAATGTTTATCAGTAGTAATCTCTATTTTAACGGTTCTGATATTGTTAAAATTGAGGTTTCCGTATATAAGCAGAGAAACAACAGTTAACACCGAAATTGTAGCTGTTGCTGTTTTTACAAACGCATAGTTACTCTTGATAAAAAGTGGATAGATATCAAAAAAGTGATTAAACACTCTTATGATATCTATACTCAATGAGATTAAAGCAAAGTATATTACTGCGACAATCCATGTATAGCCTGCTGAGTTGGCAACAGCAGCTAAATATTCCGGAATATTCTCTCCCAATATCATCCGTACCATAAAAAGTGCGGTCAATATCCAGAAAAAAACCGAATAGGTAAATTTAAGCCAAATATTATGAGGAAGTATCTGAAGTCCTCTTATGTAAACATAGCTGTTTAGGGAAAAGTAGACCCCAAGTACCAGCAAAAAAAATATCCATTTCATATATAAGTAACAAATTTAACACTTATCTTTAAGCCTTTGTTTAGAAAAACTGTTTAAAAAGTGGAAAACAGAACAAAAATCGCAAAAAAAGTAACTTTAGTCGGTTTTTTTGTCAATCTTGCATTGACAGCTGCTAAATTGCTAGCCGGTATTCTGGGTAAAAGTTCGGCAATGGTTGCAGACGGGGTTCACTCTCTTTCTGATTTTGCAACCGACATTGTGGTTCTTGCTTTTGTAAACATATCGGGTCAGGATAGCGACCATAATCATCGATACGGTCACGGCAAATTTGAAACATTTGCTACTCTCATAATTTCACTCGTTTTGTTTGGAGTCGGGCTGGGAATATTAATAAATGGTTCAGAAAACATTATTGCATCACTTGATGGAAAAATGCTGTATAAACCGGTTATGATTGCCTTTTGGGCGGCTATTCTGTCAATTATTTCAAAAGAGATTCTTTTTAAGTACACCATAAAAAAGGGTAAAGAGATTAATAGTGACGCCGTTATCGCAAATGGCTGGCACCACAGGTCTGATGCTTTTTCTTCTTTGGGTACCGCTCTGGGTATCGGGGGGGCAATTTTCCTCGGCGATTCGTGGAGAATCCTTGACCCTATAGCAGGTGTGCTTGTCAGTTTTTTCATCATGAAGGTGGCAATCGACCTTGGGCTACCCAGCGTTAAAGAGTTGCTTGAGTCATCTCTTGATAGTGATGTTGTAGATGAAATTGAGGCAATTATTACAAATCACCCTGAGGTACAGCTCTATCACCATCTTAAAACAAGAAAAATTGGCAGCATATATGCCATCGATGTTCATGTAAAATTAGACAGAAACATGACATTTGTCAGATCTCATGATGTTGCTACCGAAATTGAACGGGAACTGAGAAAGCGATTTGGTAAAGGCACTCAGATAAGCATTCATACCGAACCTATCTGAGTACCCTGTTAACAGCCTAAAGTAATCCTCTGAAAAAGTCGTTGCCTTTGTCGTCAACCAATATGAAGGCTGGGAAATTTTCTACTTCAATTTTCCAGATAGCCTCCATACCCAGTTCCGGATACTCCAGAAGTTCTACCTTTTTTATATTTTCCTGTGCAAGAATCGCAGCCGGGCCTCCAATGCTGCCCAGATAGAATCCCTTGTGTCTGTTACATGCATCAGTAACCTGCTGGCTTCTGTTCCCTTTGGCAATCATAATCTTGCTACCCCCTTTGCTTTGGAACAACTCTACATAGGAATCCATTCTGCCGGCAGTGGTAGGCCCGAATGAACCACTTGCATAACCGGTTGGCGTTTTTGCGGGGCCGGCATAGTAAACCGGATGGTCTTTAATATACTGTGGCAGATCTTCTCCGGCATCAAGTCTCTCTTTTAGTTTAGCGTGTGCAGCATCTCTAGCCACCACGATGGTTCCTGAAAGTAGCAAAAATGTAGATACCGGGTGTTTTGACAATTCTCCCAAAACCTCATCCATTGGTCTGTTGAGATTTATCTTTACCCCACCCTGATGTGTTGCATTTGGAGCCATAAATTTTTCAGGTATCAGCCTTGAGGGATTTGAATCTAGTGTCTCCAGCCAGATTCCCTCCTTATTTATTTTTGCCTTAATATTTCTATCGGCACTGCAGGATACTCCCATTCCTACAGGACAGGAAGCGCCGTGTCTTGGCAGTCTGATTACCCGAATATCATGTGCAAAATACTTTCCTCCAAACTGTGCTCCTATACCCAGCGAGTTGGCAGCTTTTAATAGTTTTGCCTCCATCTCAAGATCGCGAAAGGCGTGCCCCTCTTCTCCCCCTTTAACCGGGAGCTCATCAAGATATTTTGCAGAGGCCAGTTTTACTGTTTTCATACATTGCTCTGCCGAGGTTCCCCCTATCACAAAAGCAATATGGTATGGAGGACATGCTGAAGTTCCAAAAAGTTTCATCTTTTCGGTAAGGTATTTTTCAAGCGATTCCGGGTTCAAGAGTGCTTTTGTCTCCTGAAAAAGGTAACTCTTATTTGCAGAACCTCCGCCCTTGGCAACAAAGAGAAACTTGTACTCATCACCGTCGGTTGCGTAGATATCTATCTGAGCAGGCAAGTTGTTGCCTGAATTTTTTTCGGTGTACATATCAAATGCAATCGTCTGGGAGTACCTTAGATTATCCTTGGTATATGTGTCATACACCCCATATGATAGAGCCTCTTCGTCACCTCCGCCTGTGAATACAAATTGTCCTTTTTTGGCAACAATTGTTGCTGTTCCTGTGTCCTGGCAGAACGGAAGTACCCCTTTGGAAGAGATATGTGCATTCAGAAGCATTGTAAGTGCTACTGCTCTGTCGTTAACACTCGCTTCGGGGTCACTTAATATTTTGGCTACCATTTCGTTATGCTCGGGACGAAGCATAAATGCAATGTCATGCATCGCCTTGGCTGACAAAAGCCTCAGCCCGCGCGGATCAACTTTAAGCATCTCCCTGCCTTCGAAAATGGCTGTAGATACAAAATCTTTTGTTAACAGATGATAATCTGTCTTGTCTTTTCCCAATGGGAACATTTCGTGAAATTTAAATTCCATCTCTCTCTCTTTTTAGCATCATGCGTGAGTATTCTGCATCAGAAAGGCACGCATAAAATCGTTAATATCTCCGTCAAGAACTGCTTGAGTGTCTGATGTTTCGCAGTCGGTTCTAAGGTCTTTCACAAGTTTGTACGGGTGAAGCACATAACTCCTTATCTGTGACCCCCATTCAATTTTCAGTTTTTTCCCTTCCAACTCAGCCTCCTTCTCTCTCCTCTTTCTCAACTCCAACTCATAGAGGTGTGATTTGAGTATCCTCAGGGCATTTTGACGGTTGTCCAACTGGGACCGGCTCTCAGTATTTTCTACAGAGATACCGGTTGGAAGGTGTTTCACCCTTACTCCTGTTTCAACCTTGTTTACATTTTGTCCCCCGGCACCACCCGAACGGAATGTATCCCATTCAATATCGGCCGGACTTATCTCTATTTCAATCGTATCATCTACTGCAGGATAGACAAAAACAGACGAAAAAGTTGTCTGTCTCTTGCCCTGTGCGTTAAATGGCGAAATTCTTACCAGGCGATGAACCCCGCTCTCTGCTCTAAGGTATCCATAGGCAAACTCACCCTCGAACTCAACAGTTACCGATTTGACTCCAGCCTCCTCTCCCTCAATCATGTCATAGATATGAACCTTGTAACCGTTTCTCTCACCCCACCTTACATACATCCGCATCAGCATCAAAGACCAGTCATTGCTCTCTGTTCCACCAGCTCCTGAATTTATCTTAAGAATAGCCCCCAGATTATCTCCCTCTCCCCCCAGCATGCTTCTCAACTCAAGTTTTTCTACAGCCTTTTCAAGCTCTCTGAAGCCCTCTCCTGCATCTGACTCTGCCTCGGGATCCTCCTTGGCAAATTCAATTAGCACCTCAAGATCTCTGTTAAGAGACTCTATCTCGTCAAAACTTTTTACCCAGAACTTTACTGAGGATACTTTTTTAAGATATTTTTCTGCCTCGGAAGGATTATTCCAAAAGTCACTCTCCTGAGTTTTCAGCTCAGACTCCTTTAAATTTTCTCTCTTTTTATCGATGTCAAAGAGACCTCCCCAGCGCCGTTATCCGCTGACGGATCTCTTTGTATTGATCCGTATTTATCATTTTTTAGTTATTTATTTCTGTAACAAAGTTAGCCATTAATTTGTTTACCTGAGAGATTACTGAACCATAGTCAAAACCTCTTGAAATACCGAATCTTACAAGTTTAGACTTAACCTTAAGCTTGTTAGTCTCTTTTTCAAGCGTTTTATACTTTTTTGAGAGTATGTCATTCAATTTTTCGGTTGTACTCTCTCCGGAGACCTCTTCCAGTGCACTTTTTATCAGCTCTTCCTCAATTTTTTTAGCTCTCAACGCCCATGCAATCTTTGCCGGCCCCCAACCACTGAGTGAAGATTTATCCCTTGTAAATGCACGGGCATATCTTTCATTACTCAAAAAATCATCCTTCTCGAGAGAGGATATAATATCATTCAGCTCTTTTTCTGTCAGTTCAAAACGTTTGAGCCTTGATGCAATATCATCTCTGCAGAGCTCCCTGCCGGAGCAGGCTCTCTGTACAGTCCAAAGCGCTCTTTTTAACTTATCTTCCAATTAAGTAATTAATAACTGACTATTTATTATTCTGCAATAAGAGAATCAACAAATGATGTAAATTCAGTAACAAAATTACGGTAATGAACTCCTGTTCCCGGACCTGAAAAGCCCGAGTGTATTTTTCGTACTTTACCTTTTTTGTCAATTATAAGTGATGTCGGAAAAGCCCTGAAGTTATCAAGTTCGGGTAATGCTACCTTAACATTGGCTGGAGTATGACCGGTAATTAGAACCGGGTATGTAATGCCGGCAACATCAACCAGCTTCATTGCCTCTCTTTTTGCAGTTTCAAAATCATCTGACCTTTCGAATGTCAAACATATAACCTCCATGTTTGCTGAATACTTCTCCAGCATCTCCATAAGAAAACGACTTTCGTCAAGACAGTTGGGACACCATGACCCACTTATTTGAACAACTGTTATCTTATTTTTGAACCTTTCGTCCGATAGACTCACCGGGTTACCATCCATGTCGGGAAATGTGAATCCGAGAGTTGTATATCCCTTTTTAAGTCCTGTTACCGAGTAGGCATCGGGGAGTGCTGCATTTGCATTCCTGAACCCTTTTCCCTCTTCAACAGTGCTGAATCCAGAATGCATCTTTATGTTGCGCAGAGTATCACCCTCAATGTCTGCAACAAACAATCTGATAAAGCCTCCGTCAAAGCATGACATCATTAGTTTGCCATCTTTGTTAACAACTCCTTCAAAAAAACGGTAGTCTCCTGAAGGTGAAAGAAAGGATCCTGTTACACTGCTTTCATTCTCTTCAAACTCGCCAATAAGCTCCTTCTCACCTAATGCTATTTGCCATCTGCCGGCGGCTACGCCTCTAATTGAGTGTGCCTCTTTGAATCTGGCTGAATTATTTGACTCTGCTTTGAATGGCATAGTATAGGAACTTCTGATTAAATGACCCTGCATCCCGTTTTTTGTCAAAAGTATTTTAAAACTTGAACTGAAAAGCGGCATATTTACAAACAGCGAATCGCCTGTAACGTTAATATCCTTTACCTCATAACGGTATTCACCGGTAATTATTTCAAAAACAGTGTCATTATCTGCCATTTTAACTTCAAAAACAAATGGTATTTCAACAGAGTCCTGTGTCATAAGAGAGGCCCTCCACATTCCGGGAGTAAGTGTAGGTGATGACTCTTTACATGAGATTAGTGCCATTAAGGCAATTATTGTCAAATAGAGTACTCTTTTCATAATCGATTAAATTTTAATTATTGTGTTATTTCTGTTTACAAATGAATAAGCTTTTATCTGTTTATTTTCTCCCTGATTCTAAATATCATTCTTATAAGTTCTCCCGTCCAGAGTACAACCGATGTACCACAAATTACCTTTATCCAGTCTACAAATGAGAGTGGAACGGTTCTGAAGATCTCTCCGGCGAATTGAACTATTAGAACCTGACCGGTCAGTATTAAAAACGCAACCACTAAAAATCCTTTACTTGATTTAAGATTGCTAAACGCCGATTTGGTGGAGCCGTGTGCCTTTGCATTAAATAGATTCCAGAACTGAAGCATTACAAAAATGGTGAAATAGAGTGAAAGATTGTAGCTTGAAATCTGGCCGTTTTCACCTGTAAACAGGTAGAGTAAAGAGAGCATTGCCAAGGTGAAAAATGCACCGGTTAACAAAATGTTTACCCTCATAGCCGTAGTAACAATGAATGAACCCGGGGCTCTTGGTTTGCTTTTCATAACACTCTGCTCGGGAGGAAGTGATGCCAGCGCTCCGGCTGCAAATGTGTCCATTATCAGATTTACCCAAAGCATCTGGGTTACCGTTAACGGGAGTTCATGCCCGAATATTGATCCAAGAAGTACAATTATCAGAGCTGTAAGATTAATAGTGAGCTGAAAAATTATAAATCGTTGTATGTTTTTGTAGAGAGATCTGCCCCACAATACCGCCGATACAATTGATGCAAAAGAGTCGTCAATAAGGGTAATATCACTTGCCTCTTTTGCCACTGATGTGCCTGATCCCATTGACAGTCCTACGTGTGCATAGTTTAATGCCGGGGCATCATTTGTTCCGTCTCCGGTTACAGCAACAACCTCTCCAGCCCTTTGCAATAGTCTCACAAATCTCTCTTTATCTGATGGTTTGGCACGACACATTACCTTTATTGTATCCTTTAGCTCCAGAATTTGACTATCACTCATCTGAGAAAAACCATCCCCGGTGATTATCTCGAATTCCTTCTCATCAATTGAAACAATTCCTATCCTTCTTGCAATCTCTCTTGCGGTACCCATGGTGTCACCTGTAACCATTTTAACTTTTATTCCGGCAATGATGCATCTTGCAACAGCATCGTGTACATCGGCTCTTAATGGATCTGAAATCGCTACGATTCCCAAATATTTCAACCCTTTTTTCGAAACCATAGCCTCAACATCTGAGGTGTTCTCACCACTTTCAACTAATCTGTAGCTGAACCCTAGTGTTCTCATTGCTTTTTCCTGAAATCCTGCAAGACGTTCAGTTGCCGAAATTGGATAGCTATCGGTAAAGCCAGCAATGATTTCAGGAGCTCCTTTAACATATAAAACATTTGCACCAAGCGTTTTACTGAATGCAACTGTTGCCATGTACTTTCGCTCAGTTGAAAATGTTAACTGACTTAGTATTGAAGACTCCTCTCTTAATGCAAGATAGTTTGATGCTTTGTCTTGCATCCAGATAAGAAGTGCTGCCTCTGTGGGATTGCCCAGGCTTTTAATGTTTTTTATATCTGTTAGGTCCAGATGTGCTGTTGAGTTAAGGGCAATGCTTTCATAGACCAATGCGCTTTGACCTTCGAAATACTCCTCAGCAACCCTCATCTGATTCATCGTAAGTGTGCCTGTTTTATCTGTGCAAATTACGGTCGCTGCTCCCACTGTCTCTGTTGCGTGCATCTTGCGTACAAGATTATTGCTGGCAAGCATTTTCCTCATGCTCATGGCTAGTGCAAGTGTTACTGCCATTGGCAGCCCCTCCGGTACCGCGACAACAATTAAAGTTACCGAAACCATGAAGTATCTGAGTAATCTTACTGCAACATCACTGCCTATCCAGGATTCCGCCAAAAAGGGAGTGTATCCGGCTATATACGCAATTATAAATATTACAGCAGTAAATATCCACCCGGCAAAAAACCAGAATTTCCAACTTTTGGAAGAAAAGTAATCAGGTATTTTCAAATTTATTCCAAGAAGGTCAAATCCATCTTCCAGAATTGGCATCCAGAATTTGGACATTGCCACAAAACCTCCGGCCATCACAGCAACAATCGTGTAAATATTTGCGTATGAAAGCTCAATGTTTCCAAATATTATGTCCTTTGCGAAGAGAATAGCAAAAACCAATACAGAAAGTGTAAATCCTGCAAAACCAATAAATTTTGCGAGTTGCTCAAGCTGGCTATTCAGAGGCGTTGGCTCATTTGTTACCTCTGCAGATTTTCGTGCTACCTTTCCGTATTCTGTTGTATCTCCAACAGCTGATACCTCGTATACACAATATCCTTCCAGTATTGTTGTCCCCTTTAACAGCATATTAAAAGGATAGGTTGACTCCCTTCCTGTAAATGAATCCGGCATACCCTTTCTTGTCATTGGTTCTCCTGTAAGAGTAGATTCATTTACAGAGAGTGAGAGAGCCTCCTTAAGATAACCGTCAGCAGGAATCTCTTCCCCTGTCTCCAGAATTACAATATCTCCCGTTACAACATCCCTTTTAGAAATTTCGGTGACATGACCATCCCTTATCACTTTAACTGGGGTTTCGTCGTTTACCTTGTTGAGAATTTCAAATTTTTTACCGGCATCCACTTCGAACCAGAAAGCGATTCCTGTTGCGAGAGCTATTGCAAAGATAATTCCGAGTGTTTCAATTGTCTCTCCCGTCTTTATAGACATAACAAATGAAAGAAGCGCTGCTATCAGCAAAATTCTGATAATAGGATCGGAAAATTTTCGAATAAAGAGTCTCCATAGAGGAGTCCTCTCAGGAGGAGTCAGAACATTACTCCCGTACAATCTTCTGCTCTCCGCAACCTGGAGAGATGTAAGCCCGGTATGTTTTGTTTCTGATTTGTTCGCCATATTAGTTCATCTGACTTTTGCTGCTTAACATACCACATGCTGCCAAAATGTCCTCACCTCTGGAAGCACGAATGGTTGTCATAATTCCTGCAGCATTGAGTCGATTCTTAAAGTTCTCAATTATAAGGTCGGGCGAGCTTTTCAGAGAAAAATCGGGAATCTGGTGAAACCTTATAAGATTTACCCGGCACTCGAGCCCTTTAAGCATTCTGGTGAGAGCATCTGCATGTCGCTTTGTGTCATTCCACCCCGAGAACATAATGTACTCAAAACTTACTCTCCGCTGTCCCGTGAAGTCGTAACTTTTTATTAGTGAGATAATATCTTCGAGAGGCCATGCTTTTTGTACAGGCATTAACTCTGCCCTTTCGTTATCATAAGGGTTATGCAGCGATAAAGCCAAATGGCATTTTGATCTGTCCAGAAATGATTTTAACGCAGCAGGCACACCTATCGTAGAGACTGTTATCCTCTTTGGACTCCAGCCAAATCCCCAATCCGCAGTCATGATCTCTGTACTTTTAAGAACATTCTCAATGTTATCCATTGGTTCACCCATTCCCATATAAACTATGTTGGTGAGGTTTTCAGCCTCATCTACATTCATAATTTGAGATATTATTTCACCTGTTGACAAGTGCCCTTTGAACCCCATTCTCCCCGTCATGCAAAAGAGACATCCCATTTTACAACCCGACTGAGACGAAATGCAAAGTGTGGATCTTTCTTCGTCAGGAATCATTACAGCCTCTATAGGTGTTGAACTTAATGAGGGAAAGAGGTATTTTTTTGTTCCGTCTTTAGAGAGAGTCCTTTTCAAAGGGGCAAAACCCCCAACCTCATATGTACTTGACAGAACTTCTCTGGTGGATGCAGAGAGGTTTGTCATAAGGTCAATTTCGGTAACCCTTTTTTTATAGATCCAGTCAGAAATCTGCTTTGCCGTAAATGAGGGAAGAGACAGATTTTCAGTTATTATTTTCAGTTCAGGAAGTGTGTTCCCGAGTAACCATTTTTTCATTCTGCAAATTTACAGAAATTGAAAATCATTTGCTATTTTTGCAGTAATTAAAACATAAACATTATGGCAAAGGAGAGTGAAGTTATTAAGAAAGGTGCTGAAATCAGTCCCGAAAAGTTAAAGGCGTTACAGGCCACTTTGGACAAGATCGAGAAAGACTACGGAAAAGGCACCGTAATGAAGTTGGGAGAGCAGCCAAAATGGGAAGTCTCTACGATTCAATCAGGGTCAATCAGCCTCGACCATGCATTGGGAATAGGCGGTTACCCCAGGGGTAGGGTTGTAGAAATTTACGGGCCTGAGTCGAGTGGTAAAACAACCCTTGCAATTCATGCAGTTGCAGAGGCTCAGAAAAGCGGAGGTATTGCTGCAATTATTGATGCAGAACACGCATTTGACAGAACTTACGCCAAAAATCTTGGTGTTAATATTGATACTCTGCTCATTTCTCAGCCCGACAATGGTGAACAGGCTTTGGAGATTACCGATGCTTTGATAAGAAGCGGAGCAATTGACATTATTGTAATTGACTCGGTTGCGGCACTGACTCCAAAAGCAGAGATAGAGGGAGAGATGGGTGACTCAAAAATGGGTCTTCAGGCAAGACTGATGAGTCAGGCGCTTCGTAAACTAACTGCAAACATTAGCAAGACAAATACCTGCTGTATTTTCATAAACCAGCTTAGGGATAAAATCGGAGTAATGTTCGGAAATCCCGAAACCACAACAGGTGGTAATGCTCTTAAATTTTATGCATCAGTAAGGGTGGATGTGAGAAGAATAACTCAGCTTAAAGATGGCGATGAAGCAACCGGTAACAGGGTTAGAGCAAAAATTGTAAAAAACAAACTTGCTCCGCCATTCAGAAAGGCTGAATTTGACATTGTATTTGGAGAGGGAATCTCTAAAATCGGAGAGATCATTGACCTTGGCGTTGACTTTGGAATAGTTAAGAAAAGCGGTTCATGGTTCAGTTACGGTGAAACCCGCCTGGGACAGGGAAGGGACGCTGTTAAACAGATAATTTTAGATAACCCGGCATTAATGGAAGAGATTGAGCAGAAGATTAGGGTTAAACTGCTCGAAGTTAACGAATAAATTTGTTCTTATTAAATGGAAATTGTACTAAGCGGAATCCGCTCAACGGGTCACCTGCACCTTGGTAACTACTACGGTGCGCTGAGAAATTACATCAAAATGCAGGATAACTATGACTGTTTTTTCTTCATAGCAGACCTGCACTCTCTGACAACACATCCCCACCCCGATGACTTTCATTCAGGGGTGAGGACAATTCTTGCAGAGTACCTAGCTTCGGGACTTGATCCCGATAAATCTGCAATATTTGTTCAGAGTGATGTTCCCGAAATATCTGAGCTGTACGTTCTGCTTAACATGATATCATACAAGGGAGAGCTTGAGCGTACAACCTCTTTCAAAGACAAGGTAAGGCAGAACCCTGACAATGTAAACGCAGGTCTGCTCACCTATCCTGTTCTTATGGCTGCCGACATTCTGATACACAGGGCCAATTTGGTTCCTGTAGGTAAAGATCAGGAGCAACACCTTGAGGTTGCCAGAGTTCTTGCACGAAGATTTAACTCATTCTATAACTGCGAGGTGTTCCCCGAACCAAAAGCTTTCAATTTCGGAGATGACCTTGTTAAGGTTCCAGGTCTTGACGGTAGCGGAAAGATGGGCAAAAGTGAAGGAAACGGAGTCTATCTATGCGACGACGAACCTACAATCAGAAAGAAGGTTATGAAGGCTGTGACCGATGCCGGTCCTACGGAACCAAACAGCCCCATGCCCGAAGCAGTAGCCAATCTCTTTACCCTTCTTGGTATTGTATCGTCAAACGATACAGTTAATCATTTTAAAGAGAGTTACAACAACTGCACAATCAGATACGGCGACCTCAAAAAACAGCTTGCAGAGGATATTTGCAAACAAACTTTGCCTATAAAGGCAAAAATTGAACAGATTTACAACGACGAAGAGTATCTTAAAAGAGTTGTGAAAAGGGGCACAGATCGGGCAAGAGAGAGTGCTGTCGCAACTCTTAAAGAGGTAAGGAAAGCTGTGGGGTTCAGGAGCTTCCTTGGATTTGATGATAAGTAAGGACACTATAGACAAAATACTGGATACGGCACAAATCGAAGATGTTATCGGTGATTTTGTGGCGCTGAGGAGAAGGGGGGCAAACTTTACAGCTTGCTGCCCTTTTCATCATGAAAAGACCCCATCTTTTTCGGTATCTCCATCAAAAGGAATCTTTAAATGTTTCGGTTGCGGCAAGGCAGGCAATGTTGTAAATTTCGTAATGGAGCATGAACAGCTCGGTTATGTAGATGCTCTAAAATACCTTGGCAGAAAGTATGGTGTTGAGGTTACTGACAAAGAGGAGTCAAAACAGGAGGCAGACAACCGTCTGAAGAGTGAGTCCCTTATGGCTGTATCCCAGTATGCGCAGGAGTTTTATACAAACGTGCTATGGAATACAGATCAGGGAAAATCAATAGGTCTGGGCTATTTCAAGGAGAGAGGTTTTAGCGAGGAGACTGTTAAAAAGTTTATGCTTGGCTGGGCACCTGGAGGAAAGGACAATATGAGCAAAGCGGCCCAGAAGGCCGGCTACAAAAAGGAGTTTCTAATAGGTTCGGGGCTGTCGGTCGAGAGAGAGAGCGATGGAGAACTTAATGACAGGTTTTACGAAAGGGCCATGTTCCCCGTTCACTCAATTTCAGGAAGAGTAATAGCTTTTGGAGGGAGAACCCTTCGCAGCGATAAAAACATAGCAAAATACATAAACTCCCCCGAAACCGAAATCTACGTAAAAAGCCGTACTCTTTACGGTATCTTCTTTGCAAAAAGCGCTATAACAAAACTTCAGAAGTGTTATCTGGTTGAAGGTTATACCGATGTTATATCATTTCATCAGAGCGGAGTCGAGAATGTTGTCGCATCAAGCGGAACCTCTCTGACTATTGAACAGATTCGTCTAATAAAGAGGTTTTCACCAGAGGTTACTGTTCTTTATGACGGCGACGCAGCCGGGATAAAGGCTTCTCTTCGCGGCATTGATATGATTCTTGAAGAGGGGCTAAGAGTAAAAGTTGTACTATTCCCCGACGGCGAAGACCCTGATTCATACGCAAGAAAATTTGGTCCCGAAAAATTAAAAAGGTTCCTTCAGGAGGCCGAAGAGGACTTTATTGAGTTCAAAACCAGACTACTCTCTTCGGAAACCAAAAAAGATCCGGTAAAGAGGGCTCAGCTGATATCAGAAATCGTGGCAAGTATCGCCGTTATCCCGGATGCTATCTCCAGAGCAGTTTATATTGAGGAGTGCTCAAATCGACTGAATATTTCAGAGGAGATATTATCTACAGAGGTAAAAAAGCTACGCAGGAAAAGACAGTACGGAGCATATTCCAATACTCCAGATGAGTATTACGAACCCGGTGTTCCCAAATATTTTCCCCCACTTGAAACAGGAGAGCGCCTTCCACAATTTATTACCAACACATACTGTGAACCTGCCGAGAGAGAGCTGCTCTATTACCTGATTAAATTCGGAGAGCACCCCCTGTATGGTACAGACGACGAAAACCCGATATCTGTAACAGTCTCTCAATTTGTTCTCAGTGAGCTTCAAACCGATGACCTTGAATTACAAAATCTTGTATATAAAAGCATCTTTAACGAATATTTCAAAATAAAAGACAGAGGACAGGCAGAGGTTCAAAAGCATTTTTTGAACCATGAAAATCAAGAATTTGTAACGGTGGTACTCGATCTTCTTCATCAGGAGCACAGTCTCACAATAAAGCAGTTCGTTGCAGAGATTCCGCCAGAAGAGCATCTGCTATCTACTGTGGTTCCCAAATCTATACTAATATACAAGGCAAAAATTACTGCTATTGCCTATCATAATCTTTGTGAGCACCTTGCCGAAGCAGAAAAGGACAAAAACACGGAAGAGCGAAACCGCTATATGCAGCAAATACAGATCCTTATGCAGATTCGCAACTCTTTTGCCAAAGAGCTCAAAAGGCTTACCATTTAACATTTTTTATATCTTTGTCGCCTAAAATTTCATAAGATGGACAGTACCTATAAACGACACCTCATAACTGCAGCTCTCCCCTACGCAAATGGAGCCGTACACATTGGCCACCTGGCAGGAGTTTACATCCCTGCCGATGTCTACTCAAGGTATCTGCGAATGCGAGGCCGGGACGTCCGTTTTATATGTGGGTCAGACGAACATGGAGTCCCAATTACAATTAAGGCACGACAGCAAAACTGCACTCCTCAGGAGATAGTTGACAAATATCACCTTATCATTAAAGACTCATTTGAGAGACTGGGTATTAGCTTTGACATATACTCAAGAACAAGTTCACAAATTCACCATAAAACCGCATCCGACTTCTTCAGAAAATTGTACGAAGAGGGCAAGTTTATTGAGAAAGAGAGCGAGCAGTACTATGACGAGGAGGCAAAGCATTTTCTGGCTGATAGGTACATTACAGGTACTTGCCCAAAATGTTTTGCCGAGAATGCATATGGAGATCAGTGTGAGAAGTGCGGAAGCACGCTCAGCCCCACAGAGCTGATTAATCCGAAATCTACCCTGAGCGGAAACACACCTGTGATGAAAAAGACATCACACTGGTATCTTCCTTTGGATCAATATGAGCCATGGCTTAAAGAGTGGATACTTGAGGGACATAAAGAGTGGAAGGTGAATGTTTACGGCCAGTGCAAGTCTTGGATTGACGGAGGTCTTCAGCCAAGGGCGGTAAGTCGTGATCTGGACTGGGGAGTCCCTGTACCGGTTAAAGGGGCAGAGGGTAAGGTTCTGTATGTTTGGTTTGATGCACCTATCGGATATATCTCAAACACAATTGAACTGATGCCAAATGATTGGGAGCTTTGGTGGAAAAACGAAGAGACCAAGCTGGTACACTTTATCGGGAAAGACAATATCGTGTTTCACTGCATAGTATTCCCTGCAATGTTAAAAGCACACGGTGACGGATATATCCTACCCGAAAATGTTCCTGCCAATGAATTCCTAAATCTTGAGGGAAACAAAATATCAACCTCCCGTAACTGGGCTGTGTGGCTCCATGAGTATCTTGATGAGTTCCCGGGTCAGGAGGATGTTCTAAGGTATGTACTCTGTGCAAATGCACCTGAGACAAAGGATAATGACTTTACCTGGAAAGATTTTCAAACCAGAAATAACAGTGAGCTTGTAGGAATTTTCGGAAACTTTGTAAACAGAGCTGTTGTTCTTACCCACAAATATTTCGAGGGCGAGGTTCCAGCCCCCGTTAAGAATGAATCGTTAGACGAAGAGACTCTTGCACAGATTCCTCAGATAAAGAAAAATATTGAAGATAGTCTTGAGAACTATCGCTTTCGCGATGCTCTCAAAGAGGCGATGAATCTGGCACGCCTTGGTAACAAATACCTCACCGAAACTGAACCTTGGAAAGTTATCAAAACAGACATAGAGAGAGTTGCATCAATCCTGAACGTATCACTTCAGATATGTGCCAACCTCGCCATTGCTTTTGAACCGTTTATGCCTCACACCACTAAAAAACTGCGTTACATTTTAAATATGAAAAGCAGCCAATGGGAGGAGTTTGGCCTTGAGTCAATTTTACATCCGGGACACAAAATAAATGAAGCAAGATTGCTCTTCGATAAGATTGAGGACGCCGCAATAGAGTTTCAAATTGCAAAGCTGGAAGCAACAAAAGAGATGAATCAGGAGAGTTCACAGACAGAGGCATCAGCAACAGCTTCATCAGAGAAATTGACCGTTAAGCAGGAACTTGCTCCTCTTAAAGATGAATGCACCTATGACGAATTCATGAAGATGGATATACGAACTGCCACCGTTCTTGAGGCAGAGAGAGTCCCTAAAACGGATAAACTGCTCAAACTGACTATTGACACGGGATTAGACACCCGAACAATAGTGTCTGGAATTGCCGAGTACTATTCCCCCGAAGAGATGGTTGGTAAACAGATTTGCATACTTGCAAACCTTGCCCCCCGTAAAATCAAGGGAATTGAATCAAATGGCATGATACTCATGGCAAAAGAGGAGAACGGCAAAATGCGAATTATCACCCCGGAAGAGCGCCTTGGCAACGGAAGCTGCATAAGCTGATTTTCACCCACCCGTTTTGAGACTAAAAAGCAGAGAGCCCGGTTAAATGCCGGACTCTCTGCTTTTATAATTAATATTAACCAGTCAAAATTTAAGGATTCACAACTGAAGAGCTGGCTTGTTTGCAACATATTTAATTACAAGTGATTACCACTAATTGGCGCGGAGAATTTCCCGCTCCTCCTGAGTATATAACAACCACTCCCAGAAGGGCTTCATTTCATCTTTGAAAATAAAGAGCAGGGCTACAATCACAATTATCATGAAAATTGTTGCGAGAATTAAAACAAAGCGCTTAACGAATTTTGAACTCTTCTCATTCTTCACATTCTTCACATCCTTCTCACTCTTCTGTACCGTCTCTGCCTTCTTTGCTTTCCCTATTTTCACTCCCTTTTCTCCCTCCTCTTCCATTTCACTTACATCTACAGGTTTCTCCTTGTCTGCTAAAGTTGTTGTCTTTTTCTTCTCCTCCGGGGAACTCTTCTTAATCTCCTTTGGAGTTACCAGCGGAGTTACTATTGGAACAACTTCTGGAGATTCTTTTTGAGATTCTGCATGAACCTCTGTCTGTGTCTCTTTATCCGCTACCTGTGGAGCATCCTGTGTCAAATCCTCATTAATTGAGGCATTCGCTGGATCTGCCTCTCTAACAGGTTGCTCAGTCTCTTTTGGAATATCAAACGGTGTGGATTTCCCGGTAAGCGTTTCAACAGCTCCTTTTTTATTGAGAACCTTAAGATTAAGGGGTTCAAGGCCAAAGCCTTCAAGATAATTAAACAGCCCCTTCTCGGCCACAAAAAAGTAGTCATTTTGCTCTGTCGCTCTCATTGAGCCAAAATCAGGTATTTTATAATGTTTGGTTGAGTTAAGCTCAATCTTCATCATCTTTACGAAGACAGAGATCTCTGCAGTAGCCTCGTTTTCGCTGATGCCCCTTTCGGCAGCGTATCTGCTTTCAAGCAAACCGTCGTTCCAAACCTCCGCAGTACGAAAAAGAATTCTCCTGAAGGGTGGGTGTATGACCATTGCCTTGTCTGAAAAGACAGAGGGGGCCATTTCTGCAATAAAGCTGCCCATTCCGGGCAGTGACACTCTGTCGTGCTCGAGTATCAGTTCTCTTAAAATTGATGACAAAAGATTAAGTTCCATTCGCAAAAGCTATTGTACAAAGTTAAAAAAAGAGATAAACAAATACATTATTTATTTTTATTGTAAAATTGATACAAAAGATTTGCAGTTTTATAATTTTCACATTACATTTGCAGTCCCAAAACTGGAAAAATTAATTCCTCGTTAGCTCAGTTGGTTAGAGCACCTGACTGTTAATCAGGGGGTCCTAGGTTCAAGTCCTAGACGAGGAGCAAAACAGACACCTGCACAAAAATGTGCAGGTGTTTTTTGTTTTATTTATGTCATACAGCCCAAATTTTACTTATGATCCAATACATTTCACAGTAATATCAACCCGATATAATTTTAAACGGCACATTTTCCGCTCTGCTCACAGAAACAGTAAATCCGGTAATTCTACCCCTTTTGTCTTTTGTAAATATAAATCGACCGTTTGCCGTGGTTGAAAACTCATCCATTGCAGTTGGGATCAGCCTGAAAGTATCTCCCGCTTTACGATAAACCTCAAGCTCGCCATCTTTTAAGCTAATTTGATAAGTTACATCAATTTCTTCGCTGTAGTAAGCTCCAATATATCTGTTCAGGTCTGAGTTTTCGTAGGCAGGTTGTTTGATCTGTTGAGAACCATCTCTTATTGTAGCTGTGATCTGTGGTGTCCCTAAAAAAACAGAGGCTACTGCCCTTCCTGCTACTGTTGGATTAAAGGCCGCATAGTTGCTAAGAATAGCGACAGATAGCTTTTCATCCGGATACCAGGCCAGCCATGCCCTGTAACCGGCAGTACTTCCGCTATGACTTATCTCATTATATCCGTTCAACTCACCTATCATAAGACCGGCGGCATAGCCAGGCGATGAGCCGTCGCTAAGCAGACCGGGAGTAATTCTTTGCTGTGCAATTTGACCGGTAAATATTTCATTTGTCTCCAGCAATCTGTTCCATTTGAGCAGATCAGCAGTTGTTGTAAGAAGTCCACCAGGGCCGTGGATATCTTCAAATGGCATATCCAGATAAAATTCTCCATCTCTTGCAGAGTAGGCAACTGCTCTGCCCTGAACCACCTCTTTGAAATTATCTCTCCATTGTGTTTTTGTCATTCCCAAAGGCTTAAAGAACTTTTCTGTTGTAAACTCAGCCAAAGATTTTCCTGATACTCTCTCTGTAATAAGAACTAACATCAGATAATTTGAGTTGCTATAAGAGTATCTGCTGCCAGGTGCAAAATTGAGGCTCTTTTGCTTGAAGATAATGTCAAAACCTAGTTGCTGAGTATAGCACCGTGTAGTTCTTGGCCAGCCGGTTAGTGAGTACAGGGCGCCCCAGTCCTTCAAACCACTTGTATGATTCAGCAGGTTCTGAATCGTAATAGTGACATCATACTGAGGTAGCTCGGGAACATATTTTCTCACATCGTCACTTAGAGAAAGCTTTCCCTCCTGAGCCAACAATAGAATTGCAGCAGCAGTAAATTGCTTTGATACCGAGCCACATTCAAATATTGTTTCCGAAGTATTAGGTATTGGAAACTCAAGATTTGAAAGGCCAAAAGCCTTGTTGTAAAAAACCTTTCCGTTAAGCGTAACTGCAACGGCAACTCCCGGCATTGCATTATGATACTGT
>JAUYTX010000019.1 GCA_030695025.1 Bacteroidales bacterium
TTATATGAAAGCAGGCAGTAACTTCCCTTTTAATCCATATGGGAAATTGTATATTCAGCCGAGACTGCCAGAATCATTCAGGATGCTCTTTTATGCCGGACACGAATCGTATCACGGGAAATTGCGGGGAGTAGATGTTAATAACCTTGAAATCAGGCAAACAAATAATAAATATTATGCTCCATCACATAATAATGATGCCGGGTTTAAGTTTTCGTATAAATGGAAAAGTGGTGAAACCGGAATAAATGCAGGATTTCAGAATATAATGAACAGCTATTACGGTATAATCGCCGGAAGATCATACATGAAAGACTCACTTTCGCAAAAGAACAACATTTACTCTGCAGGGGTGTTCCTAAAGTCCGCTGAAACACAATCAAATTCCTTTATTTATGCTTTAAAGATCGGATATTCTGTTCTTAAGGGAGAGGCTTCCTTTACAGCCATTAATGACCCCTTAACACTTATTTCAAAAAATTCCGATGAACAGACCCTTGAAGTATCTGCACTTATGGGAGCAGGATTTGGTGTATCCAATAAAATACTTGCAGGAATTACATACGAATCATCAAACTCTTACGGTTCAGAATCGCTAGACAGAAGTAACCTTGAGTTGCACCCAAGGTACATTTTAAAAAGGGGAAGATGGGACTTTGAAGCCGGTCTGAAGTACAATATCTGGTGGGAGCCTTCAGAGAGAGATTACAATATCTACTTTAAAGGAATGGCCTCTTTCAGAATACTTAAGGACAACCTTTGGATATATGCCGGCATTGATGGCAAAAACAACTTTACAAACTACCAAAAGCTGCTTGAAAAGAATCCCTGGATTCATCCGGAAATTGATATCAAGAATACCGAGCAGCCGGTTATTGCAAGAGGAGGCATCAAGGGTAAGGTATTTGAGAGGCTGACATTTAATATTTACGCCGGTTATTACGAATACAATAATCAAATCTACTTCTACTCTGTTCCTTTCGCTATGACAGGTTCAACCGTACCTTCATATAGCTTTAATGCTATATATCAGCATGAGAAGAGAACCGGAGTTGGGGCCGATTTTGCATGGAAATCAGAGGGACTTGAGGCGGGTGCCGGTTTTGATTTCTATGGTTTCCGCGACCATAATAACATGACCGATAATCATTACAACTACTCACCGCTAGAGATAAGGTCAAATATAAGATACAATTGGAGAGAGAGAATAATTGCAAATGTTACTGCTGATTACAGAAAAAAGAGTCCGGCACTTTTTCTTGAAGATTTGCTAAGCTCCTATTACAACCCCGGAAGAAGATATGCGCCATCATATGCTCTGATTAACCTTGAACTGTCATATGTATATAGTAAAAATCTCTCCCTGTTCTTTAAAGTAAACAATATTCTTGACTCTGAGGTGATCTTTATGTCAAGATACTCTATGCCCGGTATAAACGGAGGAGTAGGATTAAGCATAAAGTTCTAACTGTTAGTTTTTTAACCCAATAAATACACCTAATAATTTATCCTGAATTATTAGGTTTTTTTGTCTGTTTTTCATATCTTTGTCTCTTTAAAAATTAGCAACAAAAATATGATGGAAAAAGAACCCATTGCAGCCGGAAACCAATACTCCGCTGAAAATATTCAGGTACTTGAAGGATTAGAGGCGGTTAGAAAAAGACCGTCAATGTATATCGGAGATGTTGGGTCAAGAGGGCTGCACCATTTGGTATATGAAGTAGTTGACAACTCGATTGATGAGGCGCTGGTAGGCTACTGTAGTGATATTGAGGTAATCATAAATCCTGACAACTCTGTAACGGTAACCGATAACGGACGAGGTATACCTACCGATATGCACGAGAAGGAGGGTCGTTCTGCGCTTGAGGTTGTTTTGACAGTATTGCACGCAGGAGGTAAATTCAGCAAAGATTCATATAAAGTTTCAGGAGGTCTGCACGGAGTAGGCGTATCATGTGTGAATGCACTTTCAATACATTTAATTGCAGATATTCACAGAGACGGGAAACACTTCCGTCAGGAGTACTCTAAAGGTATTCCCATGTACCCTGTAACTATAATCGGGGATTCTGATAAAAGAGGTACAGAAATTACCTTTAAACCCGATCCTGAAATTTTTGCTTTAAGTACAACTTTTAATTACGAGATACTGGCAACACGACTCAGAGAACTTGCCTTTTTGAATAAAGGAGTTCGTCTGACCCTTACCGATCTTCGCGAGATGGATGACCGGGATAAGTCTGAAGATAACGAACTTAACGGTAAATTAACACACGTATTTTATTCAGAAAGGGGTCTTCTTGAATTCGTTCAGTACCTTGATGGAACAAGAGATAAATTAACCGAAAATCCCATATATCTCGAAACCGACAAAACTGGCGTACCAATTGAGATAGCGATGCAATATAACAGCGGTTTTGCTGAGAATATTCACTCCTATGTAAACAACATCAATACTATCGAAGGGGGTACACACCTTACCGGTTTCAGAAGAGGCCTCACCACAACTCTTAAAAATTATGCCGATAAAAACGGCATGCTGACTAAACTGAAATTCGAAATTGACGCTTCTGACTTTCGTGAAGGACTTACAGCCATTATATCTGTTAAAGTTGCCGAGCCGCAGTTTGAAGGACAGACAAAAACAAAACTGGGCAACTCTGAGATAACAGCTGCTGTATCTCAGGCCACTACACTTGCCCTTGAAAACTACCTTGAAGAGAATCCTAAAGACGCAAGAAATATAATTGACAAGGTGATCCTTGCTGCAACTGCAAGACATGCTGCCAGAAAGGCAAGAGAGATGGTTCAAAGGAAAACCGTGATGTCGGGTTCCGGCTTACCCGGAAAACTGGCAGACTGTTCAAACCGTGACCCGCTTGTATCTGAAATTTTCCTAGTTGAGGGAGACTCTGCGGGTGGAACGGCCAAGAGCGGCAGGGACAGAAATTTTCAGGCTATACTTCCACTTAGGGGAAAGATTCTGAATGTCGAAAAGGCAATGGAACACAAAGTCTTCGAAAGCGAAGAGATAAGAAACCTTTATACGGCCCTAGGCGTAACAATCGGTACTGAAGAGGCCAGCAAAGCGCTAAACCTGACACAACTGAGATACCACAACGTTATAATAATGACATTATTATAACT
>JAUYTX010000082.1 GCA_030695025.1 Bacteroidales bacterium
TCATATTCATAGCCGGTGGCCTGGGTACTGCACCGGTTTATCCTCAGGTGAAATTTCTTCACCAGGCGGGAGCTTCCGTTGATGTAATTATCGGTGCCAAGACCAGGGATATGGTTATTTTTGAAGAGGAGATGAAGGCTGTTTGTGACAATCTTTATATCTGTACCGATGACGGAACTTATGGTAAAAAGGGTCTTGTGACCGATTTGCTCAAAGAGCTGCTGGACAGTGGGAAAAAATATGACCAGGCTGTTGCAATTGGCCCTATGATAATGATGAAATTTGTAACACTTGCGGCAAAACCATATAACCTTCCACTTATTGTCAGCCTGAACACTCTTATGGTTGACGGAACAGGAATGTGCGGAGCCTGTAGGGTGTCGGTTGGCGGAAAGACTAAATTCGCATGTGTTGACGGTCCTGAATTTGATGCTCATCTTGTTGATTTTGAGGAGGCTATGCGCAGACAGGGGATGTATAAAAACATTGAACAGGAGAGCGACCACAAGTGTAAAATTGGTTTAAACAGTTAATTCATTACCAGGCATATGAGAAATAAAATTCCGAGAGTTCCCGTAAGAGAGCAGGATCCTGTTGAAAGGGCTAAAAATTTCGAAGAGGTTAGTTATGGTTACAATGCTGAGGAGGCAATGCTTGAGGCATCAAGGTGTCTTGGATGTAAAAATCCATCATGCGTGGTTGAATGCCCGGTAAACATTCAAATACCTCAATTCATATATGAGGTGGAGCAAGGGAATTTTGAAAAGGCTGCAGAAATTATTGCCCGTGACAGCTCTTTGCCCGCAGTTTGCGGCAGAGTTTGTCCGCAGGAGAGCCAGTGCGAAGGAGTATGCATTTTAGGAGTTAAGAAAGAGCCTGTTGCAATAGGCAAACTTGAGAGATTTGTGGCTGACTGGAGCAGACAGAAAGGAATTAAATTTACAGATAAGTTGCCTTCAAACGGCAAAAAGGTGGCTGTTATTGGAAGTGGTCCTGCAGGTATCGCCTGCGCAACCGACCTTGCAAAACTTGGCTACGAAGTGACTATATTTGAGGCGCTTCACGAACCGGGAGGCGTTTTGCAGTATGGAATTCCCGAATTCAGGCTACCCAAAGATGAGGTTGTGAGAAAAGAGATTGAGAACACAATTTCGCTTGGTGTAAAGATAGAGACAAATGTAGTTGTGGGACGAACAGTTACTATTGACTCACTTATGGACAACGAAGGCTTCTCTGCAGTATTTATCGGTTCAGGTGCAGGTCTGCCAAAATTTATGGGTATCCCGGGCGAAAACCTGAACGGAGTGGTGTCGGCCAATGAATTCCTGACCAGGAGTAACCTTATGAGGGCTTATGATCCCGATTATGAAACTCCAATACATGTTGGCAAGAGTGTTGCAGTAGTTGGTGGTGGAAATGTTGCAATGGATGCTGCAAGAACTGCGCTTAGACTTGGTGCCGATGTTACTGTTGTTTACAGAAGAACAGAGAAGGAGCTTCCGGCAAGGGTAGAGGAGGTTCACCATGCAAAAGAGGAGGGCATAGTATTCAGAATGCTGACAAACCCTACCGAAATTCTGGGTGACGAAAAGGGCTGGGTAAGAGGCCTCAGATGTATAAAAATGGAACTTGGAGAGCCGGATGAGAGTGGCAGAAGATCGCCTGTTCCCATTCCTGATTCTCACTTTGAAATAGATACAGATGTAGTAATAATGTCATTGGGAACATCCCCAAACCCTCTGATTGCATCAACAACACCTGGTCTGGATACCAACAGATGGAACGGACTGGTTGCTGACGACAACGGAGCAACATCCCGCCCCGGAGTATTTGCCGGAGGTGACGCTGTAACAGGCGCTGCAACAGTTATACTGGCTATGGGTGCCGGAAGAAAGGCTGCTGCTGCGATAGATGAATACTTAAGAACCAAATAAATAGCAGAAAAATGGCACAGAAACCATCCATACCTAAGGGCACAAGAGATTTCGGACCCTCAGAGATGGCAAAAAGAGAGTATATTTTCGATACCGTAAAATCAGTTTTTAAACTATACGGATACTCACCAATTGAGACTCCTGCAATGGAGAACCTCTCATCTCTTCTGGGAAAATATGGCGAAGAGGGTGACAGACTTCTGTTCAAGGTTCTCAATTCGGGAGATGCCTTTGCCGGTGTTGATCCCCAAATCCTTCAGAACAGTAACTCCCTTTCACTAAAGGTGTGCGAAAAGGGGCTTAGATACGATCTTACCGTTCCCTTTGCAAGGTTTGTTGTTCAGCATCAGAATGAGATTACATTCCCCTTCAAAAGGTACCAGATACAACCGGTATGGAGGGCTGACCGCCCGCAAAAGGGGCGTTACAGGGAGTTTTTTCAGTGCGATGTAGATGTTATTGGCAGCACGTCACTTTTAAATGAGCTTGAGCTTATTCAGATTACCGATGAGGTATTTAAGAGGCTTGGAATTGATGTGACAATCAAGATTAACAATCGCAAGATACTTTCCGGAATAGCTGAGGTTGTGGGACATCCTGAAAAGCTTACCGATATCACTATAGCAATAGACAAGATAGACAAAATTGGTCTTGATGAGGTTAAAAAAGAGCTGTTGGAGAGAGGTATAGACCAAAAGGCAATTGATGCAATCGAACCTGTTCTTAACCTTAAAGGGACTACAAAAGAGAAGATTGAGGCCATGAAGCCCGTTCTTGAGAGTTCTCAAACCGGAATGAAGGGTCTTGAAGAGATAGGTCGTGTTTTTGAACTGGTACAGCTTGCCGGAGTTAAACAGGAGACCGAGCTTGACCTTTCACTTGCCAGAGGGTTAAATTATTACACAGGTGCAATATTTGAGGTTAAGGCTAAAGGTGTAGCAATTGGCAGCATTTGCGGAGGTGGTCGTTATGACGATCTTACAGGAATTTTTGGTTTACCGGGTGTTTCGGGTGTGGGTATCTCATTTGGTGCTGACAGAATTTATGATGTGTTAAATGCTTTGGAGAGGTTTCCTGCAGAGAGTTCGTCAGGAACAAAAATTCTCTTTGCTAACCTTGGTGAAAAAGAGCAGGAGTACATTATTCCAATTCTTAAAAAACTCAGGGAGGCAGGTGTTGCTTCGGAGATTTACACAGAGGTCACTAAACTTAAAAAGCAGTTCGATTACGCTGAGAAAAGGTCAATTCCTTACCTGGTTATTGCCGGTGAGTCAGAGATTCTGAAGGGTGTTCTTAATCTTAAGAATCTTGCTACAGGTGAGCAGGTTGAAATTACTCCGGCTGAGTTGATCGCGAGATTTTTATAATTTTTATTTGGTCTGTTGAATATATTGTATTACCTTTGCAGTCCTATCAAAAAAAGATAATACCAAATTAAAAATATACCGCGGAGTGGAGCAGTTGGTAGCTCGTTGGGCTCATAACCCAAAGGTCACAGGTTCGAGTCCTGTCTCCGCTACTAAAAGCACTGTAAATAACGAAAAGTCAGTTAGTTACAGTGCTTTTTCTTTCGACAAGGAAGACAAAATCAAGTCAAACATTTTGGACGACTCTGGAGCAATCTCCGGGGGTTCGCCCAAAAAAAAAATGCCAGAAAGAAAAAATTCGAGCTACGAGGTCAATGTTAAGACCTACACTCCGCCCCGATTATCACAGGGCAAATCATGGTTCATTGCTTTTAATTCTTATGATCCTGTTTCATCCGAAATGAAACGGAAGAGAATCTATTTAAATGGTATTAAAAGCAAAAGGATGAGAAAAGACTATGCAGATGAACTAATTAAAAGGTTAAATGCAGAGCTCAAATGTGGATGGAATCCTTGGATAGAGAATAAATCTGAAAAAAGTTATCACACACTTGATGAAGTTGCAGATGCCTACAGAAGAGACATTGCCAAAAAACTAGAAGAAGGTTATATCAGAGAAAAAACGGCAAAAGGGTATGCATCTATGCTAAAAAACCTATTAACTTTTAACAAAGAAAGACCAAGGCCGATTACCTATATTTATCAGTTTAATTTAGAATTTTGTAACGGCTTTATTGATCACATTTGGTTGGATAGAGGATCTTCCGGTACAACAAGAGATAACTATTTGGTGTGGTTAAGAAGCTTCTCATCTTATCTCCATTCTAAGCAGTACATACAAGCTGATCCTACTGTATCAATAAAATCCCTGGGAAAGAAAAAAGGTAAAAAGCAAAGAACTGTGATCTCTTCAGATGATATGAAATTGCTTAAAGAATACTGTGAAAACAATAACAAACATTATCTTCTAGCCTGTTATATAATATATTATTGTTTCATTAGGCCAAGAGAGATGAGTTATATCAAATTGGATCATATCTCAATCAAAAGAGGGACTATTTTCATTCCAGATTATTCTTCAAAAAACAAAAAAGATGGAATTGTAACTCTACCGGATAAGGTTTTAAAGCTCATGCTTGAATTAGACATCTTTAAATATCCTTCAAGTTATTTTCTCTTTGGGAAAAATTTTACACCGAGTGAAAGCAGACATTCAGATAAGCAACTAAGAGACTTTTGGTCTTATCATGTAAGGAGAGATTTAAACTTCCCTAAAACGTACAAGTTCTACTCTTTAAAAGATACTGGTATTACAGATTTAATCCGTTCAAACAAAGATCTGCTTAGTGTAAGGGACCAAGCCAGGCATTATTCTCTTGTTATGACAGACATTTACACTCCTAAGGATATAATGGATGCAAATGAACTGATTAAATGTCATTCGTCAAATTTTTAAAGATTAAATAGAATCCACAACCATCCGGTTCACATGGTGTGATTTCTCCAGGAAATTCATCATTCATTTCTTTCAAAAAATCAAAATTGGTAGAATGAACCCAATCAGTGTGGATTGCAAAAGAATCATTTTCTAAAAAACAATAATTCAGAAAGCTGATAAAATCTGATATTTTATTAATGTCATGCATTGGCATAAAGTATACAAACAAAGTACGGCAATAAACAAACAATGAAACAGGACACATGAAAACATATAGAAATAACGAACTTAAGAAACGAATTCAGCAAATCTGTAAGGAGAAAGGAATGACTCAAACAGAGCTAGCATGTAAAATTGGTATTACCAAAGCAACACTTAGTGATAGTATTGGAGGTGATATGCGAATATCAACTATTGAAAAAATAGCGAAAGCATTAAATGTAAAAATTGTAGAATTATTCGAATAATAATATTTTATCCAAAATTAGGGGTTTTGCATTACAATGTGTGAAATCCCTTATTTAATTTGTGCTAGAGAATTTTCCAATTATTCCAGAAGGCATTGTTGGAGAAGAATCTTCTTTTAATAATCCAGTATCAGCTCGACTAAATAATGACTGAAGAACCAATTTCCTCTCTTCAGTATCAATTTTTGAGTCCTGGACAAGAGCTAAATATAGGTAAGTTAATTGTTTTCGCTCTTCTGCATCTCTAGCTAGGTGAAAATTACTCATTGAGATTTTATAGAATGCTCTTATAGCAAAAGCAATAAAGGAAATAAAGGTAATAAACACAACAGACCACCGCAAAGCTTTTAAGTCATCCTTAAAAAAATTTAAAAGCATACCCTCAGGAGAAAGCCATAACAAGGCATATATTGACAATGCTGATAACGCTGATAATATTATAAAACCCCATAAAAAGCGTATTGCTTTTTTGTACAGATCAGTTGCTCTATTTTCCCACTGAACTGCAGGTGCCTCGAGCTTAAGCTTTTCTCTGTATGTAGTTTCTAGTATTCCAAGTCTTTCAATTAACTCTTCAGTTATTACTTGATTATTCTTTGTGGTTTGAATAATAAAGTTGGTCAATTCTTCTTGATGAGCTTTTTGAATATCAATATTTTCACTTTTTAATGAATTTAAAGAATCTTCAAATTTAATATTTAGCTCCCTGAATAAATTGTTATTAATAGAATAAAGAACATTCAGCTTATCTTTTATTTTTGAAAATGAATCTAATTCGTAATTACTTCTAGAAAATCCCTCAAAGTTCTGTTTCCCAAACATAAATTCATACGCGATATTCGCACCAATAAAATATCCTCTATTCCCATTTGAGTTTGAAAGATTTAATTTTTTGATTATGAATTCATACGCTCCATCAAGATAGCCAGGGAATTTTTTAGATAAATCATTTAAAAAAATGGTATAAGGCGAATCGAATGTGAATAAATATTGTCCGGATGCTTTTTTTAAACTTTGAAAAGTATTATTCCATAAAAATGTAATGTCATCAATATTATTTTGATTGATTCTATTTATGAGTCCTTTTTTAAACTGTTCGATGCTGTCTGCAGCCGCGAGAAAATATTGTTTTGAATAATCAAAATATTTGTGGGCATCTTCGAAACTCTGCCATCCGTTTTTTTGACTCTGAAAAAAGCTATAGATTTGGTCGAAATCTTTTAATTCTAAAGAAATGCCTAAATAGTCAATTTCGAAATTATAAGTAATTCCCCCATCATTTTTTTTTATGATAGCTCTCTCTTGGTTATTTAACATGCTAACGATTTCCATAGCAATAATATTTTGCATAAATATAAGAAAATTAATACTTTCTTATAGTGCCAATGCAAAATTTTATAATATTTTTAAATACCTTCTTATGAATAAAAACAACAAAAAACCAAGAGGGATAAGAATTAAAAGTGATTCTAATATGTATTTTTTTATTGATGCATATTCTTTGACTTCATGAACAGTTTCATAATCACTAATTAGGTTGGATGTTACTTTTACAGAATCTTGGTATTTCTCTGATCTACTTGAAGTATCAATATTAATATCACTAATGATCTTTTCATTTTTATATATTATTACCTCTTTTTCAACAAGTTGATTACCACTTGAATCTTTAAAAGGGAAATAGCTTTTTATATGAATAGTTGATAAATCTAATGATATTATTTGTTCATTTAACTTATATTGTAGTGATTCAACTAATAGTGACGAGTTTATTGAAAGATCTGTATTTTCACTCTCAGTGTAATGTTTTTTATTCAAGGATTTTGTTGTACTGCAAGCAAATGTAATGCTCAGCAATAGAAAAGTTAAGATAATTTTATTCATAATTGAAATTCTATTTTACTTACTGGATTTTTGTATGTGAACCCGGTACAATTTCCAATAACCCATTTACCACCTGTAGCATATGAAAAATGCAGATGCGGCCCAGTTGATCTTCCGGTGTTTCCACTTTTTGCAATCAATGTGCCCTTTGAAATGATTTCTCCTACTTTTACAAGTTGTTCTGCCAAATGGCAGAACCCGTATCTATCTCCATTTTGAATATCTTTAAGAATGATCGTTTTTCCTCCTGCTTCATGATTATATACTTGAACAACAAAAGCATTGACTGGAGTAAATACTGGTGTTCCAATTGGAGTCGAGATATCTACTCCATTATGAAATGATTTCACCTTTGTAACAGGATGAATTCGTTCTCCAAATGGAGATGATATTCTACCTTCACATACTTTCTTTTTCATGGCTTGTTTTATCTAATTTAGGTTCTTCAGTTGAAAATTCTCCGAGGTTTGGAATTCTGTCAAGACATGGGAGATTAAGGCAAATATGTTGCTCTGCATACCTTTTTTGGCCTATAACAACAGTAATCAACTTTTGCATTCCTGCCATTTTCTTATCCTGTATTTGTTGAACATACCGATAACTTTCAAGCCTTTTATCCAGAAACTGGATCTCTCTTTCCAGATTTGAGAAACGACCGGAATCTGCTGCATTTTCTTCCTGTCGTGCTTTTTGGTCTTCTGTTTTCCTTTTTGCTCGAAAATGGATAAATGTCCCACCGGCAATTGCTGTAGATAAGCCTGTAACCAAGTGTGTGAATATTTCTGATAATATAGAGCTCATTATGAGTTTGTATTAAAATTAAGTTTGATAGGATACAATACTTTGAAGTTATAGCTACTAACCTCATTACTGTTTAATAGAGAGTTAATTGTTTGTTCGTGATTGGCTGTTGTATCGTAACACTTTTTTGCATAGATTTCGAGAGCTGCAAGAAATTGCTTCAATGCATGGATCTGAACTTCGAATGACACTCTTTGCGGCCCTTCACTCCACAATGTTATTGTTGTTTCTCCTGCTTGTTCTAGTATCGTTGCAGTCTGCATCAATGAGACTCTCATATTGCGATCTAGCCACATACGAACCCCGTTTATCGTAAAGGAATTCACTTCGTGAGAGCTATCAAAGATCTTCAGCTGTGCGATTTTCTCTGCTTTGATTTGTTCAAGTGAAGGCTCTGGTTGCTCTCTGAGTCTGCAGTTGAATATTTCAATCGTAGAAGCTGCCGGATAAGCATTATAGAAATCTATTTGAGCTTCATTGAGTTCAATGATCTTACCCGACTGAAGGTCCTCGATTGAGCCTGTTTTTGACAAATCATATCCCTCCGTAAGAGCTTCGTCAACTGAGTATATGTCATTATTTTGAATGTAGTATTTCATTAGTATTCAATTTTTAAAAATGGACGGACAAAGTAATCCAAATACCAATGGTCCCGATACCAAACTTCTGACGGCCAGTCGGGTACCCAGCTCGGTTGCCATTCAGTATAATCGTATTTATCAGCATTGATCTTTTCTG
>JAUYTX010000023.1 GCA_030695025.1 Bacteroidales bacterium
TGAGGAAGGGTGGAAAATACGCTGACATTATCGTAACTCCGTCCAAAGGGGCAGCCCGAAACTTCTCAGGTGAGATAGTTCCTAAATCAGAGGCAATGTACTACAAACGACCAAATGTAGTCTAACGCTGCTTTAATATTCAATTAAAGGTCACTCCTAATGGAGTGGCCTTTTTTTATTGGTATAATGAGCCGTTTGTTCAGAGGCCAATAACTATTAAAGTTTAGTCTGTAATTATCACCCTTAGGAGCTTCTACTCCTGTTTCACATGCTATATGTTCGTGTTCATACATCTTTCTTTTACATACCCTGATTTTCAGAATAGATTTATACCGGCTTTAAAAAATTCGTAAATAGCAATAAATGAGAGTGATAGGCCATAATAATCCTGAACCCGAACAAATATAATAAATCATTAACTTAAATTTTAAATCTATGTATGTTTCAAAAAACACGGCCTGTCGGTGCTTTCGCTATGCACTGTCAGTAATGGCTGTTATACTGATCTGCGGGACGGTAACAGCACAGAACATAAGGATTACCGGCAAGGTAAACGACAAGGCTGATCAGCCTTTAATAGGTGTGTCTGTATTGGTAGAAGGCACAAGAACCGGAGTCGCCACAGACTTGCAGGGCGCTTTTACCGTAAATGCACCCTCAAATTCAACATTGGTATTTTCATCAATAGGTATGGAGGTTCAGAGAATCCCGGTAAACAACAGAACAACAATTAATGTGATCATGCTCGAAGATGCTGTTCTTTTAGAGGAGCTTGTAGTTGTTGGTTACGGAACGCAAAAGAAAGAGAATCTTACAGGAGCTGTCTCAACAGTTGATGTAGGCAAAACGATGGAATCCCGCCCTATTACAGATGTAGGCAGGGCATTGCAAGGCTCAACTCCCGGACTAACGATAACAACAACATCGGGAGCAATAGGCGGCAGTCCAAATATTAAGATAAGAGGCATGGTAAGCACAATTAGCGGAGGTTCGGGAAATCCGTTAATTTTGGTTGACAACGTCGAGGTTCCAAATTTGTCTTACGTTAATCCGGACGATATTCAGAGTATTTCAACCTTAAAAGATGCCTCTACAACAGCTATTTATGGTGCCAGAGCAGCCTTTGGCGCAATACTCATCACCACCAAAAAGGGCAGTAAAGATGGTAAGGTAAAAGTTGTTTATTCTAACAACTTCTCATGGTCTGCTCCCACAAAAGTTCCTGAGCACACCAGGGCTGATTTAAGTTTGCAGTACTCATATGATCAAATGAATGCACTTAAAACTACCCCATCATGGGAGTATGGTCAGGTAGGTTACTACTATAATCCGGAAGTTATTCAGAAGACAAAACAGTGGATAGATACATACGGAGATGGTAAATCGTTGGGCAGAGAGATGGTTGAAGGTAGAGATTTTGACTACAGGGCCAGTGGCTATGCTTATTTTTACAGACCTTGGGACATTTATGATATTTACTATAAATCATGCACACCACAACAAAATCAAAACATAAGCATAAGCGGAGGAACTGAAAAAGCACAATATAATCTATCTGCAGGCTATGTAAATCAGAAAGGTGTTTTAAAACTTTTTGATGATTATTACAAAAGGCTAAATACAGCAGGCTCTATCAGCTCAAATGTAAATAAGTGGCTAACCGTAAGAGGCAGCTTTATGTATGCAAAAACTTATGAGGAGACACCATTCTTATACGCGGGAGCCACCTATGACCCAATGTACTATCTATACAGATGGCACCAAGTTTATCCATATGGAACATACAATGGTAATGAATTCAGAGGTGCTGTCAATGATATGAAGGCTGCTAAGCCGGAGGAGTGGGATACGTACTACAGCAGATATACTTTAGGAACAACACTTAACATTGCCAAGGGTCTTAAAGCAGACTTTGACTACACTTACGGACAAACTTTTTCAACGTTGCACAGAGTCGGTGGATATGTACAAGGAGTTGACCAGTGGAGCAGAGCCGCCAACATGACATTCGATGATGTTACAAAAATTTATACCACCTCTACATACGACTTCGCACAATATACTTCGAGTAAGAATATAAGGAACACCTATAATGCTTATGCCACATATGAGAATAAGTTTAAAAATCACTCCATTAAAGTTATGGCCGGTACAAACATCGAAGATGCAGAGTACATCTATTTGTCAGCCAGAAGGAATGGCGTTTATGACTTTGATAAGGGTGAGGTAAACTTAGCAGGCGGAGACCAGGTAGCCACTTCGAACCACTCATGGTGGTCAGTTGCCGGTGTCTTTGCACGAGTTAACTACGCTTACAAGGATAAGTACCTTTTTGAAGTAAACGGAAGAAATGACGGTTCGTCAAAATTTGGAGATGGCAAACGATGGGGCTTTTTCCCTTCAGCTTCAGCAGCGTGGCGAGTAACCGAGGAGCCTTGGATGAAATCAGTCAATAATATTGTTAATTCTCTGAAAGTAAGAGGATCTTATGGAGAGGTTGGTAATCAGGATGTTCCTTTGAACGCTTATATTCCTACCATGGCTCTCACAAACCCTTCTACTTCAGGTAATTACTGGCTTGTCAATAATAATTTTGTTCCATATGTATCTGCATCTCCGGCACTTGTTGATCAAAGTTTGACATGGGAGAAAGTTTCAACCCTTGATATCGGACTAGATGCAAGATTATTTAAAGATAAGTTTGGAGTAACACTTGACTGGTACAGCAGAAAGACCAAAAACATGCTTTCGCCGGGAGAGACTATCCCATCGACAGTAGGAGCTACAGCCCCCAGGAGGAATTTTGGTGAGCTAAGAACAAATGGAGTAGAGATAGAGATCAACTACAACCACAGATTCTCTAACGGTCTCCATCTCTCTGTTTCTGGACAGATGACAGATTTTAAAACAGTTGTAACAAAATACCCATCAGCCAGCGATCCAAGCAACAGCGCTACCTATTATCAAGGAAAAGTTCTGGGCGAGATATGGGGTTACAAAACGGACGGGCTCTTTAAAAACGAGGACTTTGTTTGGGAGAATGGTGTAATCAAACAAACAACATTGCCTAACGGACAATCAAAGAACACTATGAAAGAAGGTGTTCCAAATCAATATATTCTTGAATCAGGACTTTTCAAATACAGTCCCGGAGATGTTAAGTTCAAAGATATTAACGGAGACGGAGTTATTGATTATGGTACAAACACCGTTGGAAATTCAGGTGACAGAACAGTTATCGGCAATACAACTCCAAGATATCAGTATGGTTTCAGGGTAGGCGCTAACTGGCAGGGATTTGACGCAGACGTATTTATTCAGGGAGTAGGCAAAAGAAGTATTTGGGCAACAGGAAATATGGTTCTTCCCGGATACTTGGGAGCGGAAGCAAACTTTGAGCACACTTTGGATTACTGGACACCTGAAAACACAGGAGCTTTCTATCCAAGAGCAATGGATCATGGTCAGACAGCAAAATGGAACTATGTACCCAATGACAGATACCTGATTAATGCAGCCTATTTGAGAATTAAAACGATTAATATAGGCTATACATTACCTAAGAAGCTGGTAAATATGGCAAGTATTCAAAGGCTACGTGTTTACTTCAGCGGTGAGAATTTATTTGAGTTTGACAAAATGGGCAGTATTCCAATTGACCCTGAGTTAGACTGGACAACCACAACAGCAAATGATTCCAGGTCATTTGGAAGAAGCTACCCGTACAGAAGGACTGTATCATTTGGTGTACAACTTGAATTTTAATTTAATAGAAAATGAAAAAGACATATTTAATATTTATAGCAGTCCTGCTAGGTCTGACAAGCTGTGAGAAATATCTGGATCGTAAGAATCTGGATTCCTTTGACGACGCTAACTTTTGGACTAGCGAAAACAACATGAGACTCTTTTCTCAAGGTAACTACACTGCCTACTTTACGGGCTACGGCAGCGGATTCACATGGGGTAATTATTTTACCGGGGGTGCATGGAGCGACGAATTCAGCTCTAGTGCCATCTGGACGCAAAATACAGCAACATCAGGTAATGGATGGTCATTTACATATGTAAGAAGACATAATCTAATGATAGACAGGGTGGATAAAATGCCTGTATCAGAAGAGGCTAAAAAACATTGGAGAGGAGTTGGCCGGTTTTTCAGGGCGATGGAGTATTCTGATCTTGCAATAACATTTGGAGATGTGCCATGGTTTGACAAAGAGGTTCTACCATCTGAAGTTGAGATTAGTTTTAAAGAGAGAGACCCACTGTCTTTTGTTGCAACAAAAATAATGGAAGACTTCCAGTATGCGGTCGAAAATGTAAGAGTTAATGACGGAGCCTTTCAGGTAAACAGAGATGTTGTATTGGCATTCATGTCAAGACACCTTCTTTATTTTGGTACATACCTTAAATACCACAACATTGACCAGGCTGTCTCTACTACCCTCCTTGAGAAGGCAAAATGGGCTGCAGATCAACTTATTACTTCCGGGAAATACCTGGTAGCTGATGATTATCGTGCCTTATTTTCATCTGCAGACCTGTTGGGCAACAAAGAGGTAATTTTCTTCAGACAATATGAGACAGCAAAAGCTACACACGCCTTGCTATCTTACAACTACAACGAACCTCAGACAGGTACAACATTAAAGATGGTAGAGACCTATCTTTCAGCAGATGGACTTCCAATTAAACAATCTCCTGTTTATGATTACACATCTGACAACGGCCTTAGATTCTACCCTGCACAATATGCAAACAGAGACCCTCGTATGGCGGCAACCCTTGTCGATACTGTTAGAATTCAAGGAGCGCACAATGCTTACTCAACCACAGGAATCGCTTCATGGAAATTCCTTACATACGGAGCAACCTCTTCAGATTTGATTTATCAGGGGTCAACCAACGTTACTGATGCGCCTGTTATCCGTTTTGGTGAAGTTTTGCTCAACTATGCAGAAGCATCGGCAGAGCTTGGCCAATTTACCCAGGCAGAAGCAGACAAAAGCATTAACAAACTGAGAAACCGCTCAATTAAAAAGAATAATCAAGGTAGTTTCCTTCCAAAGTTACCTGCTATGACTATTATTGGTGACAAAGTCTTTGCGAATGGTATTGAGATTAACGACCCTGACAGAGACCCGTCGGTATCACAGCTTATTTGGGAGATAAGAAGAGAGAGAGCAGTAGAGTTGATGTTTGAGGGTTTTAGAAAAAGAGACCTCAAAAGATGGAAAAAGTATCAATATCTTAAAACCGTTGAAACCAATGGTCCAACCACTTTGGGCAGGGGTGCCTATATTGATCTGAGTGTATTTAGCGCCTCAACAAGAACAAGAATTCTTGCAGCGGTAAAATTTTATTATCCAACACCCGGTAACACAAATAGGGGATTTATTTACAATTTGCATGACGCAAATATGAGAAGGGACTGGCAAGCAGGTAACTCATACTATGAGAGACAATATTTGAATGCTATTCCGCTTGATCAAATAAAGCTTTATAAGGACTTAGGTTATGTCCTGGCACAAAACCCGGGCTGGGATACCGTTAATTAAAGAATATTAACATACTATCACGGAGAGCATACATCGTCGATGTGTGCTCTCTTTTTTTAAATTGGTAATTAAAGTGAAAATGTAATATTTCTGTTAGAGATATCAAATTTTAATTTATATTTACAATTGGTTTAGAGTAACTATAACTGGCATATTTCTAATATTTTTGAGGCCCCTGGTATAAATTTATTTAGCGCGCATAAGGTAAATTTTAATATATAAAAGCACCTTTTAGTAAGAATCGTTAACCTAAATTTAAAATCTATGTATGTTTCAAAAAAACCGGCTTGTCGGTGCGTTCGTTTCGCACTGTCGGCAATTGCTGTTATCATGTTATGCGGAACATTAGCAGCTCAGAACATAAGGATTACCGGAAAAGTAACAGACAGAGCTAATCTACCCCTTATTGGTGTATCTGTTATGGTTGACGGCACCAGAACCGGAATTGCAACTGATTTGCAAGGTTCATATGCCATCAATGCTCCTGGTAACGCTACTTTGGTATTTTCTGCCATAGGTATGGTGACTCAGAGAATACCGGTTAATAACCGAAGCTTAATCAACGTAATCATGCTCGAAGATGCTGTGCTTCTTGATGAGCTTGTTGTTGTGGGCTACGGTACTCAAACCAGAGCTAATCTGACAGGTGCTGTTGCAACCGTAGATACGAAGCTTCTGGAAGCACGTCCGATTGCAGACGTCGGCAGAGGACTTCAGGGTTCTACACCAGGTCTTAACATCCAGATCCCGAGTGGAGAAATTGGATCAGACCCAATTATCAGAATTCGGGGTCAGTTTGGATCCATGCAAGGGGGCTCTTCGCCTCTTATCCTAATGGATAACGTTGAGATTCCATCAATTCAGATGCTCAATCCTGACGATATTGAGTCGATATCTATTCTTAAGGACGCTGCCTCTTCATCAATCTATGGTGCCAAAGCTGCCTTTGGTGTTGTTCTGATTACAACAAAAAAAGGAGCAAGAACAGAGAGCGTTAATGTTAGCTATTCTGGCAACCTCTCATTCCAGAACATCTCCAAGAAGATGGAGATGGGTCAGTTGGATGCCCTGGAGTACACTCTTCATGCAATGGAGAGAGTAAACGCAACTGTTGCCGGAGCATTCTGGATGGTGACCAGAGAGGGATATGAAAGAGCCAAACTTTGGCAGCAGAATTGGTCACAAAAAGTTCATCCGGATGACCCTTGGGTTTATGGCCGTGACTGGTATGTGGATGCCAATAACTACAAAATTGGTTTGAGAACTTACGACCCTTACCACTATATGATTAAAGAGTGGACACCTACACAGACTCACAATCTTTCTGTTAACGGCAAAAGTGGCAAGACCGATTATAACATTGGCGTTGGTTACCTGGAACAGACAGGTATAATAAAACCATCCAAGATTGACGACTTCAAGCGTTATAACGGCTCTATAAGAGTAGGTACTGATGTGAATAAATGGATGAGGGTTTACGCTGGAGCAATGTATTCAAAGAGGGCAAAAAGGTATGCCTATGCAACCAACTCCACAACTGCCGACCCTTGGCTTTACATCTACCGCTGGGGCCCACAATATCCTATGACAACCGAGGACGGGTACCCTTTAAGGGGCCCAAAATATGAGATGGAGTTTGCAAATACTGCATCTTTGGAAACCAACTATACAAGCTTAAACGGGGGTGTTACACTAAGTCCGGTAAAAGATCTTAAAATAACACTGGATTATACACACGCAAATCAGGAGCATATAAACCTTACACCTGGTACCAGCTTTTCCGCCGGAGATACCTGGGCTGCTGCTTTGCCAAAATTTGACAGTAACGGAAACCGGATCTATGTAAATGATGCAGGAGTGGTTGTTCCTTCCACAACTCCAGGTGCTATGGCAGCATTCAGGTTAAATAACTGGAACTATACATCTCCCGGCTCTAACCCGGATCATATTTACCGTCTGTCCCAGAATAACCAGTGGAATACAATAAACCTTAAAAGTGCTTACGATATCAATATTGATAATACTCACATGATGAGCTTTTTGGTTGGTATTAACAAGGTTGATTATCAATGGGCAAATAACTGGTCTCATATTACACAGCTGGTTGACATCACCAATCCGCAGTTCAATCTTGCACCAGGGACACAAACCACAGGAGGCAATGCAAACTGGGAATCACAGCTTGGGGTTTTTGGTCGTGTTAACTACAACTACAAAGATAGGTACCTTGTGGAGGCAAACCTAAGGTATGACGGAACATCAAAATTCCCGAGCGATCTTCAATGGCGCTGGTTCCCTTCTTTCTCTGCCGGTTGGCGGATAAATGAGGAGAGCTGGATGGAGTGGTCGAAACCGGTTGTTAATGCACTAAAAGTGCGAGCTTCGTGGGGAACAATAGGCGACCAATCAGTTTCTAACTCACTCTATTTACCAACAATGGGAGGATCACAAAGTTCGTATATAATAGGCACTTCAAGACTCTATCAATTTGGCACACCTGCGTCTGTTTCGTCAGATATTACGTGGCAGGATATCACTACTCTCAACCTGGGTCTTGACGGAAGGTTTTTCAAAAGCACTTTAGGCTTAACATTTGAATGGTTTAGAAGAGATACAGAGAATATGCTAGTTCCTCTGGAGGGGATGCCTACTACATACGGTACAGGTGCACCCCAGGGTAACTTTGGTTCGCTAAGGACAAACGGGGTAGAAGTTCAGTTAGATTATAACAAACGCTTCAAGAACGGCCTTGGTATAAACATCGTTGCAACCTATGCAGACGCAATCACCACAATTACCAAATATGGATCAACTCAAAGTATAGACTCCTGGTATGTTGGGAAAAAGTATGGGGAGATATGGGGCTACGAGACCGACAGATTGTATCAGTGGAGTGATTTTGAAACAGACGCCTCGGGTAAGCTTATATTGGTAACTTCAAAAGACGGTTTTCAGGTAAATAAACTTAAGGATCCAAATGCAGCCACGCAGGGTCGTATACAATCAGGTAACTTCGTAATTGGCCCGGGTGATGTTAAGTTCAAGGATCTAAATGGTGACGGCGTGATAAATCCGGGTAACAGACTTGTGGTGAATCCTGATGGTAACCCCGATTATGGTGACCTTAAGGTTATCGGAAACTCAACTCCTCGTCATGAGTACAGCTTACGCGCCGGAGCAGATTACAAAGGGTTCGACTTCTCTGTATTCATTCAGGGTATAGGTAAGCGCGAGATCTGGGGTGATGGATTCCAGGCAATTGCAGGTTATAACTCATCCAATGGTGCAATGCCTCAGGCAATGGCAGGAAACTTCTGGAGAGAGGACAGGACGGATGCTTACTACCCAAGACCATACAATCAGAATGGTAGCAGCACTACCCTCAATATGCAGGTTCAGTCGAAATATCTTCTTAACATGGCCTATATGAGGATTAAGAATATTACGTTTGGATACTCTATCCCACCTAAACTTCTTAAAAAAGTTGATATTAAGCGTCTGAGGGTATATGCCGCTCTTGAAAACTTCTTAACATTTGATCATCTGGGTACTCTTCCAATCGATGCTGAAGAGATAAGCGGATACTCTATGTGGAACACCTCTAACTACAACCTGGGGCGTACAGGAACAGGAGTTCCTACCTTCAAGAGTGCGTCGGTTGGTTTACAGATTAACTTCTAAATTGAATGATTATGAAAAGGATTAAAATAATACTATTAGCTGTAGTCACAATCGTTCTTGCAGGTTGTAGCGATTTTCTGGAAAGGCCTTCGTTAACAACCATGAATGACGGAAACTTTTGGACCAACGAGAACAACGTGAGGTTGTTTGCAAACGGCTTTTACAATAACTATTTCACCGGGTACAGTTCTGCCTGGGGAGTGGATTATACACCGTTGAGGGGTTATAACTTCTCGGATGACTTTACCTCTACTGGTAAACAGGCCGGGTTTGAGACACAGGCTCCGGCATCCAGAGCCTCTGTAAGTGAGGCAGCTGGCTGGTTATCAACCTATGCTGGACCCACCTGGTGTTTTGCCTGGGTGAGGAAGTCAAATCTGTACCTTGAAAGAATTGACGCTATGAAGGACAAATATCTCACTGCAGAGGCATATCAGCACTGGAGTGCCGTAGCACGATTCTTCAGAGGTTATGAATACAGCCGCCTGGTAAGTGTATTTGGAAATATTCAGTATTACGACAAGGTTATTGGCGAGGGGGAATTGGATATACTCTACAAAGACAGAGACAGCAGGGAGTTTGTAATGGACAAGGTTTATGACGACTTTGTTTATGCTCTTGCAAACATGAGACTTGTTGATGGAAGTGATCAGTATCTTAACAGGTACATTGCCGCCGGCTTCATTTCAAGATTTATGCTGTTTGAAGGAACATGGCAGAAGTATCATAAGAACAACAACACTCTTGCTACAAAATATTTGCAGTTGGCAGTAACCGCTGCAAATATTGTAATGCAATCAAACCGTTACACCTTTACCAGTGACTTCCGCTCCCTGTTTGGATCACAAAACCTGGCGGGAAACAAAGAGGTGCTGATGTTCAGACGCTATGATGATGCCCTGGCTATTCGCCACCACATTGCCTCATACTCTAATTCTACAGAGAGTCAACCACAATCTGCAAACCTTTGGTTGATTAAATCTTTTATATGTAGTGACGGTAAGGTATATCAGCAATCTGCCGTTCAAAATGCAGCTGTGCTTGATATTCCAAATCTCATCAAGACCAGAGACTCTCGTTTTGAAGCAACATTTGTAGACAAACCTTTACAGGAGGCAGCTACATTGCTTTACGCCACTAAGTTCATTGACCGTGTTGGTCCTACTTACAAAGGTGGGACTTATCCTGCTATGTATGGTTCAAACACTAATACAAACGATGCTCCTGTGATGCGTCTTGGAGAGGTAGTACTCAACTGGATTGAGGCAAAGGCCGAGCTTGCAACTATAGGAGGAGCTGCTGTAACACAAACGGATATTAATTCATCAATCAACGCAATCCGTAACCGTCCTCTTGATGCAACTGCGATTGGCAAGGGTATAGTAAAAACAGCACCTTTACAGCTGACAAGCTTACCAGACGACCCGGGCCGTGATCCAGATGTGCCTGCTCTTATCTGGGAGATACGCCGTGAACGCCGGATGGAATTTGTATTCGAACATACAAGGTTGATGGACATCAAACGCTGGAAGAAAATTAACTATATGAATGCAGCTGTTAATCCTGACCTGCTTGTTGGACCATGGGTTAACTTCCCGGTAGAGTTTCCTCAATGGCTGGTTGCGTCAAAAGTAAACATTCTTAAAGTAAGAAAAGCTGACGGTACTGTTGTAACATATAATGGTACCAATGCTGCTCTGATGGTGGGTTACTATATGCCCGTGACCGTGTCAAACAGAGATCCGTTTACAGACAGGGTTTATCTGGCTCCGGTAGGCAATCAGCAGATCAGCCAGTATATTGACAAAGGATATACACTTACTCAGACCCCTGGCTGGTAATTCTTCCAAATTGATATTTTTAATGAGGCTGCCCAATTTTAGGCAGCCTCATTTTTGGATATCCTCCACATGTGCTGAATTCACAGAGAGTGTAATTATACAAGCTATTGTATTACCATGGCTACACCGCATAATATGTGCAGCCATTTTTTTTACACATGAAAAATGTAACTGCAAAATATGCGTTTTTAATGCTGGTAAATTGATATTTAACTACTTAACAACATTGTGCCCGGTTACGATTTGTAATAAAAATATTATTAAATGTAATTATTGAGACATCTCACTCACGCGTTTGCTTATTCATTTAAAACAAAAGGCATTTAATAGTGTAAATATGTTAGTAAATTATTATAAAGAATGATATTTATGTATGTAAATTGAAAAATTTATTTTAATTTTACATCTCATAAAACTGAGTTATAGCTTGAGATTATTAAGTGTTTGTGTGAAAAAACTCAGAAAATCCATTAAACTGTTACATTTAATTTAATATTTATTTCAAATCATAATTAATCAAGCCCATTTATTAAATTACTTTATATTTATTAACCTAAAATTTCAATTTATGTATGTTTCAAAAAAAATTACCGTATGGTGTATGCGCTTTGCACTTTCGGTATTAGCCATGGTTCTGTTATCCGGGACTCTTATGGCACAGAACATCAGGGTTTCCGGAAAAGTTACCGACAAAGCCAATCTCCCATCAATAGGAGTATCGGTTATGGTTGAAGGTACCAGAACCGGAGTTGCAACCGAACTTGATGGTACTTACAACATTAGTGCCCCGGGTAATGCAACCCTTGTTTTCTCTGCTATAGGAATGCAAACTCAAAGAATTCCGGTAAACAACAGAGCTACAATTAATGTTGTTATGGAGGAAGATGCCCTGCTACTGGATGATGTAGTGGTGACTGCTCTGGGTATTAGAAAAGAGAGGAAAGCTCTGGGATATGCTGTTCAGGATATCAAAAGCGACGAAATTCTCAAAAATAAAACTTCAAATGTTCTTAACTCTTTATCGGGTAAAATTGCAGGGGTAAACGTTACTCAGACCAGCGGTTCAGCAGGTGCGGGAGCTCAGATCATTATTCGTGGAGGTACTTCTCTTGAAAGAGATAACCAACCATTATTTGTGGTTGACGGAATCATTTATGACAACTCTACTCCAATCGGAGGAAACAGCGGTTTTGACGGTGCTACAAGAGGTGGTACTACAAATAGTAACCGTATCATGGACATCAACCCTGAGGATATTGAGAACATGTCTGTTCTTAAAGGTCCTGCAGCTACTGCCCTTTATGGTTCAAGAGCTGCTACCGGTGTTATTGTAATTACTACTAAAAAAGGTCAGGAAGGATCTATGAAGGTTAACTTCAGTTCAAAATTATCTTCAAGTTGGGTAACCAGAATGCCTGAACAACAAGATATGTACAAAAGAGGTATGTACAATCAGGTAGGTATTTTTACTGATTTCACTACTCAATCCTGGGGGGATAAATTTGGCTCAGGTGATAAAATGTACAATAATATTGAGGATTTCTTCAAAACAGGTATTGTATATGATAATAGTGTAAACATTTCAGGCGGCTCAAAAAATAGCTCTTTCTTCCTGTCAGCATCTAATTATGACCAGGAGGGTATTATTCCTGAAACCGGGTTCAACAAATCTACATTCCGTTTTAACGGTGAACAAAAGTTTGGTAAACTTAGCGTAGGTGCTAACGTTGCTTATTCACAGGCAACTACTAACAAGACTCTCACAAGTTCAGGTTTATGGAGTGGTGGTGGTAATGGTGCAATGACCGCTGTTTACGGATGGTCAAGAAGTGACGATATGAAAACATATCTGAAACCGGACGGTTCAAAATATCGAATGTTTGAAGGTCTTCAACCTCTTGCTGATGATGTAGAAAACCCATACTGGATAGTTAACAAGAATAAAATGTATGACATCACAAAACGTCTTACAGGTTCGATCAATGCAAACCTGAAAGTGACTGATTGGTTCGATGTGGTTTACAGAGCAGGTATTGATACCTATAATAAATTTGACTACACACTTATTGCTCCTAACGGTGCAGTAAGAGAGACATACCAGAAGGGTAGACTAAGCAACGCAACAATTGATTATCAATATCTCTCTTCTAACCTGATGCTTACTTTCAATAAGAAGATTGCTGATTTTGATCTTAACCTTCTTCTGGGTCAATCAATTGAAGAGACCACTATGAAGAATGACGGTATGCACGGATACAACTTTATTACTCCGGGATTCTATAGTTTTGGTAATATTAACAACGCCGATAAATTTTTACAGAGCACATTGTCTGAAAAAAGACTTATGGGTGTTTTCGGTGAATTCAGAGCGTCTTATAAAAGCATTGCTTACCTTACAGTGACAGGTAGAAATGACTGGACATCTACACTTCCTGTTGATAACAGATCATATTTCTACCCATCTGTAGGTGGTAGCTTGGTATTCTCGGAATTACTTCCTAAAAACAACATCCTTTCTTTTGGTAAGGTAAGGGGTTCTTGGGCACGAGTTGGTAAGGATACTGACCCGTATGCAACAAGCACAACACTTTGGGCTCCTAGAATGTTCCTGGCCGGAACAGGTGTAGGTAACAGCTGGACACGTGGTAACCCTTATCTGATGCCAGAAATTACCGAGTCTATTGAGGCCGGTCTTGAGGCAAGATTCCTTAACGGTAGATTTGGTTTTGACCTTACTTACTATCAGACAGAGAGTAAGAACCAGATTACAACCCCACGTCTTGGACAATCAACAGGTTATATTCTTCTGTCAGTAAATGTCGGAAGCGTTATGAACAAAGGTTTAGAGCTATCTCTGAATGCAATACCTGTTCAGACAAAAGACTTTACATGGGATGTTACTGTTAACCTTGCGGGAAACAGAGGTACTGTTTCTAACCTCCTTACAGGGCAGGATGTGCTTTATGTAACAGATGTACAGTATGGTAATGCAAAGGCAGCTTCGTTCAACAATGGTAAATTCTTTGGTATTTCAGGTTCAACCTGGAGAAGAGATGATGCAGGAAATGTTATCCTTGACTGGAATACAGGTATGCCACTTAGCGATAACCTGACTACAAAATTTGTAGGAAACAGGGAGCCATCTTTCACGGGAGGTATTAACAACAGCTTTACATATAAGAATTTCAACCTTTCGTTTTTACTTGATGTAAGAGTAGGTGGTGATATCTTTAACGGTACAGATTATTATATGACAATGCTGGGTATGAGCAAAAGGTCTATGGACAGAGAATCTCTTACACTAAACGGAGTTTCGCTAAATCCTGCTACTCAGGCATTGGAGGCCAAAAGTGTTACTTACCAGGCGAACCAGAGTTACACAATCAGTGGTGTTCAACAGTATGGTGCAGACCTTATCAGAAGATATTGGGCAACTACCTTCCCGCTTGAGACAGCAAACTATATAACAAAGACAAACTGGTTGCGTCTTCGCTCTGTTCACGTATCTTATAATGTTCCACAAGATGTTCTTAAGAAGCAGAACTTTATAAAAGGTCTGGCGTTTACTTTACAAGGAACTAATCTTTGGCTGCTTACAAACTACAAAGGTATGGACCCTGAAACCGGAGTTGCCGGATCGGGTGTTATCGGATCAAGCTCTGCAGGTATTGACTACGCAGGTGTTCCTGCAACTGCCGGAGTATCTTTCGGAATAAACTTAACATTCTAAGGGTTAATATTATAAATGAAGAATATTATGAAAAATATATTTAAACTTGGTTTAATTTCGTTGTTGGCATTAAGCTTAAGTTCTTGTAACAAGTGGCTTGACATAAATGTCAATCCTAACGCGCCAACCAACCTGGTTGCCTCTGTTAATGCCAGACTGCCGTGGATTCAACACCACTACCAATATGCATACGGTTCTGCAAGTGTTCGCGCAGGGTTTATAACCGGAACATTGACTGCCAATTCAACTACAACCGGAAACGGGTTACTGTCTGCATGGAATCCTGGTCAAATTTCTTCAACAACTCCTTACCAGCAATGGTTCGTAGGTGCTGCCTGTAACCTGAAAGACCTTATTGAGACAGCAGAAAAAGAGCAGGCATGGCACTATATTGGTGCAGCCTATACTTTGAAAGCCATGGGCTTTATGCTGATGCTTGACTGGTATGGAGAGATGCCTTATACTGAGGCTTTGGGGTCCTCTTTAACGCCAAAATTTGACGATGGAAAAACCATCTTTGAAGGATGTATGGCAGATCTAGATTTAGCCCTAACTTACTTCCAAAGAGCACAGCCTACAACAGCAACTCCACTTTCAAGAGGTGACAGCTGGAATAATGGCGATACTCAAAAGTGGATTAAGCTTATTTGGGGATTGAAAGCTCGTTGGCTGAATAACCTGTCTAAGAAGTCGATCTATAGTCCTACTGCAATTCTTGATGCTATCTCAAAAGGTCCGCAGAATAATGCAGAAAGCACAGTAATTCACCATGTGAATGACCTTACAGATATGACCGGTGACGTTCTTATCGGTGACCCATTGAGAACTTCTTATCTGTTTAATACAACAGCATGGAGTGATGGTAACCGTTTCACAAAATTCTACACAGACCTTCTTGAGAATACATTTACAGGAGGCAGTGGAGTTGAAGACCCAAGGGCTTCAAAGATGCTTCCTTTCCGTCAAAGCCATTTTGTTTGGAGTGCAGCTGAAAATAAATTTGTGAAGGGTTTTGTCAGAACAAAGGGAGTTGATGTTCACAAGAGCAACATCCGTCTTAATGGTGGACCAATTCTTATGTCTTTCAACACTACTACTAAAAAGTATTTTATTAACTCTACAAATCCTTTGAGACTTGGAGATACTATTTACGTTGGTGTAAGAGCTCTTTGTGCAATGACAGGGGCAACTACTTCAGAAAGTTTGTGGAAAGCAACAGATGGAACTATTCTAAGTACAGGAGCATTCCTGACTAGACCGGAATCTCCAACTTTTGTAATGACACATCACGAGATGATGTTCATTAAAGCTGAGATACTTTTCCGTCAGGGTGATCTTCCAAATGCGCTGATAGCCTACAAAGCAGGTATCAGAGCTCATATGGAACTTATGAACAGTAAACTTACTCAATATGGTAACAGCGAGAATCCTGCAAAACTGCCGATGAGTACAGCTTCAATTGATAATTTCCTTGCAAGTGCAGCTGTAGCTCAAACTACTGCCCAGCTTACAATGGCCAAGATTATGCAGCAGAAATATATCGCCATGTCGCTAACTCAGCAAAATTGGAACGATATGAGGAGATTTAACTTCTCAGCAGGTAACATTGGAAATTTTGGAGTTGTGTATCCAGACTTTGACAGACCGTTTGAATTTGGAGCAACAGCAGCAACAAAACTTACCGGAACTTCAAAAACACAGGACAACTACTGGTTCAGAAGGATTATGAGTATTTCTCACGAAATGAACTACAACAGAGCACAACTTGAGGCATCAAATCCAAAAGCATTTGATGTTGATATCTGGAGTGTACCTGTTTGGTGGGATATGCAATAATTATTAAGTTCTATTAATTGGTTTGCTAAAGGGTTACCCGGTAGGGTAGCCCTTTTTTATATAATAATTCAATAAAATTGTATCTTTGTTTATGTCATTATTAAACTTATAATTATGTTTTCAAAAGAGGGATATGCAAACCGGAGATTAAAGCTGGTTTCAGGAATAAAATCGGGAATATTACTATTTACTGGTAATTCAGAGGTGGGGATGAACTATCCATCCAACACATACAGATTCAGACAGGACTCTTCATTTCTCTATTTTTTCGGACTTGGCGAACCGGATTTGGCTGCTGTTATTGATGCAGAAAATAGGGAGGAGATTATCTTTGGAAACGACGTGAGCATAGATGATATAATCTGGATGGGACCTCAGCCGGCTATGGTCGATAAGGCTGCCGGTGTAGGAGTAAAAAAGGTTCTTCCTTTTGATCAATTGGAAGGGTTTATCGCAAAAAATAAATCAGCAGGCAGAAAGATCCATTACCTGCCGCCATATAGGGATGCTACCAAAATTTTGCTTAATAAAATGCTCGGTATCTCTTTTGGGGATTTGAAACAAAGCGCCTCTGAGGAGTTTATAAAAGGAGTTGTTGCTCTGCGTGAGATTAAAGAGGCTGTTGAGATTGCCGAGATGGACAAAGCTGCAGACATAGGGTATGCAATGCACTACACTGCCATGAAGATGGTTAAAACAGGTATTGTTGAGCAGGAGCTGGTCGGAATAATGGAGGGTATATCTATTTCAAACGGTACGATGCCATCTTTCCCAATAATCTTGTCGCAAAACGGTGAAACTCTGCACAATCACAGCCACCATCAGATTCTTACCGACGGGAGGCTGCTGGTAATTGACGCCGGTGCCGAAACAAATATGCATTATGCATCCGATTTTACAAGGACTCTCCCTGCCGGAGGAAAATTCACACAAATGCAGAGAGATATTTACACCATTGTCTCAACTGCCAATAACCTGGCTATTGATATGATAAGGCCGGGTATTACATATAGAGAGGTTCATCTTGCGGCAGGAAAAATTCTTGCTCAGGGTCTTATTAACCTTGGTATTATGAAAGGCAACGCAGACGAAGCGGTTGCTGCAGGTGCTCATGCCCTGTTTATGCCTCACGGGCTGGGTCACCAGATGGGGCTTGATGTTCATGACATGGAGGATCTTGGTGAAAATTATGTTGGTTACGATAACGTTCATGTAAGAGCTACACAGTTTGGTCTAAGATCTTTAAGAATGGGCAAAGTGCTGAAGCCGGGTCATGTAATAACAGTTGAACCAGGTTGTTACTTTATTCCTGCGTTAATAGAAAAGTGGAAGAGTGAAAACATAAACAGTGATTTTATCAACTTTGATAAACTCACAGATTATTATCAGTTTGGTGGTATTCGCCTTGAAGATGATATATTGGTAACAGAAAAAGGTTGCCGTCTGCTTGGTGCAAGAAGATTACCAATTACAGCCGATGATGTTGAAAGAGAGATGAGCGAAATTTAATTTATGAATATGAATACATTTAGCGGCTCATTTCTCAGAGTACTGACAATAGCCTTTCTCTCTCTTTATGTAATCTCTTGCACGAAAGAGGAGATTATTGTTGTACCGGGTAAATCTGATTATAATGACCTTTCGGGATTTACCTTTAAACGTTCGGATAATGCGAATTTTACCGAGGATTGTGTTCCGCACATTGCAGGGACTACATTCTATATAACAGTTCCTGAGGGGGCAAATCTAACATCGCTTAAACCCTCAATAACTGCTTCACCAAAAGCAACAGTTCATATAAACGGAACGCTGGTACCTGCTACTCCCGGGAACTACGACTTTACAAATACTGCAAAAGTTGTTGTTACCTCTGAGTCGGGTAATACCAAGGAGTATAAGCTTCTGGTGCAACCGGGAAGAAGAAATTTGGACCTTATGGTTTACAGCTTTATGACCAAATATTCAATACCGGGAATGTCAGTGGCAGTCTCAAAAGGTGAGCAGATAGTTTATAAAACAGGTCTTGGTTTTGCAATTGTTGAAGAGGGTGTAAGAACAAAACCAAACCATCTTTTCCGTCTTGCAAGCGTTTCTAAGCAGTTTACCACTATGTGCATTATGAAGCTGATGGAGCAGGGTAAACTTACTGTTGAAAATAGGGTTTTCGGAAGTGGAGGTATTCTTGCAGCAGAATTTCCAATAGTTTCTAGCAGGGCAGCAACAGTGACAGTGAGGCATTTACTGGAGCACACCAGTGGATGGACAAGCAATCCTGATCCTATGTTTACCTCAAGCTTTAAAGGTCAGACGTTAGATCAGAGAATAGGTTATGTACTTACCTCTGACCAATCTATACCAGGTACAGCATACTCTTATTTTAATATGGGCTTTGGTATTTTGGGTAAGATAATTGAAAAGCTCAGCGGTAAAAATTACGACGTGTTTCTTAAGGAGGTTATGGCTTTGGCCGGCATTACAGATGTTCATGTTGGGGGAGACCGGTTGCAGAAAAGAGCTAACGAGGTTGTCTATTACTCTCAGGATGGAACTAATGGTTATGGTAATGAGATGCCTGTTATTGCCGCAGCGGGAGGGGTGATTGCCTCAACAGAAGAGATGTTAAAGCTAATATTCCATATTGATGGGAAGACCACAATCCCGGATATTATATCTCCATCAACAAGAACACTAATGTTAACGCCATCTGCTGCGTATAACAGATATGCTCTCGGATGGAGGATGAATCACACCTATTACCCCAATTCGTGGTATCACGGAGGTAACCTTGCCGGAACAGCTACAATATGGGTTATGGGGCCAGAATATAGCGCTGTAATTTTGTGTAACTCAAGATCCTATATTTCGGGATTTGATGACGAACTGTACGGTTTGATAAAAGATGTACTTGCCTTTGCTGCCGCAACCTGGTAGAGCTCTGCAATTATCATAGCGGTAGCCCCCCATATAATATGTCCGTCAATTACATATGAGGGAGCCTCTATCCACTCATCAGGGCCTGCCTGAACTCTGCTTCGCTTAATCAAAGAGGGGTTGAAACAACTTAAAGGAACGTGAATATATCCTGCAACCTCTCTGGGGTTAGGGTTATATTCGCGTCTATTTGAGCTTGTTGCAAGAATTGGGTAAATTATGTAATTGCTTGGCGGAACATATAACCTGGATAGTTGGCCAATAATCTTAATATCTTTCCTATCAATGCCCAACTCTTCAAAGGCCTCTCTGCAGGCAGTATGGGTAATATCAGGATCATCTGCATCACATTTCCCTCCTGGAAAGGATACCTGTCCTGAGTGAATCCCGTTATAAATATTTCGTTTTATAAGAACAACCTCCCATTCGTTTAATGAAGGTACAAGAAGAACCAGGACTGCAGATTTTATGGCATTTGCAGGGGGGGCCTTCTCCAGAGTCAGAGAGTTAACTCTGTGATCAGGAGCCATTATCAAATGTGCACTTTTACCGGGTAATTTGTCCGACAGGCTTATTATCATTCGGGTTAACGGAGTTATTGAAGTTATACTTTTTAATTATTTGAGTAATCTCATTTTCAGGTAGAATAGTATTGAAATTGCCCCAGAAATCCTCGTCATATACATAGGATGTTTCAAACAGGATATCTCTTACGGGCAATCTTTCGCTCCGAGGTATTGGTGTTACATTTTCAGTTATTGTTTCACAATTGACCATCTCAAACCATGCGTGCATTTCAGAACTGAACAGTCGTTTTGCCCTCCTTACCCTGAAATTAAGATCTCCTCTTATGTGCTGGACATAATATGTGTCATTAAATGGCTTGAAGGAGACCATGTATTCAATACTCTTTGGGACAATCTCTACATTTTTGCCTCTTTTAAGAACGAAAATCTCTGATGTTTTGTTCACATAGGCGGGGTTTATTCTAAAAATGGCCTTGACAATTGCCAAAGTTGCTGCATCAATAAAAATTTCACCCTGATATAATGGTTCTGTTATATGTTCTTTCTGAGTGAACGAAAAAACAAGTACTCGCCTGTCGTCAATTACAGTAATATCGGTGTGTGAGTAGTTGTACAGACCGAATGTCTCGGGAGAGAGAAAATCGGGTGGATTTTTTATAACATCCAATAAAAGGGAGGAGTAAACACTTGATTTAATTTTTGCTACGAGGGTGTCTTTTTCGTCAATGTTTGTAAATTTTCTCATTTTAAGCAGCTTGACCTGCTCGCTAGAAATACTGCTTTGATAGCCGGTTTTGTAAATTTTGAAGACAGCCTCGGTATGACTCATATTCTCTTTGTACTCTACGCCCTCTCTATAGAAAGATGTGTGGTAAACAGGTGCAGATGAATAGTTTGCTGCTCTTTTTTGAAGTGCTTCTCTTAATGTTCTTACCGGGTCAACAACTCTTATTACAACCTCCTGCAACGGTATCAGTCTCTGATCAAGAAGCAATGTGACTCTTCTTCCGTTGAGCAACTCTGCTGAAATTTCCCTTGTAACATATCCAAGATGAGATATTTTAATATTTGAGCCACTTAAAGAATCCGGTAAAATAAATTTGAAGTTGCCGTCAAGATTTGACACGGTTCCCATGTTTATTCCGGATAAGGAGATTGTGGCGTATGGTACAGCCTCTCCTGTGATTCGGTCTTTGATAGTTCCCTCCATTGTAAAATAGGGGGTGTATGTTTCTTTGGTAAGGTTTGTTGTATCTTTTGCCGGAGGGATCTCTGTTATAACAGGCAGAGATATGAGTATGTGATTACCAATTAATTGAGTCTCCAAACGGATGTCTCCTGTAATAATCTGAACTGCTTTATCCAGTTGAAACTCTCCGGACGGGATTCTTACAACCTTATCATTGTCAAACAGTCTGCTGTCGTAAATAAACATATAACCTGTTTGATTTGATATTGAGTTTAACAGATTATAAATTGTTCCCCTCCCTTTTGATAGTTTTACTTTAATGTCTGTGGTCTGAAAATCGGTAGCACTGACAATGCTGTTCTGTAGGAATAACAACAACAATGCACATGCAAGATATTTCAGAATCGGTTTCACTGGACTTTAATGTCAGGGTAATTCGTAGATTATTATCTTATTGCCATCTTTTAAATACCTTAAATTAAGAGCTAATGCAATAAGCTCGGCAACTGAATCGGGAGAGTCTTTAGAGAAGGTAGCAGTAATTGCTCTCTGTTCAATTCCGGAGACAATTTCAAATTCAAGACTGTCAATATTTCGGTTCAGAACCTCCACTACATTTTGTAACGGTTCATCCTTGAAGTGCATTCTTCTTGAGTAAGAGATAAATAGCTCAAGATCTTCTGTTGGAATTTTTTCAAGTTTTTCAGAACTGATTATTACAGTTTCGCCTGCCACAGCATTGTAACTTTGTCCTCCGTTTTTATGTGTGACCCTTACTTCTCCTGTGTTGACAGAAATTGATGAGACATTCTCTTTGTTGCTCTTTACACTAAACGATGTGCCGAGTACCTCTATATTAGCCAGGTCAGTTTCTATTTTAAACCCTGATTTATTTATTTTAGTTATTTCGAAATAGGCCTCGCCGTTAAGAAATACATCACGGCTCGTTTTTTTAAATTCATCCGGATACGAAAGGGTCGAGTTACCTGAAAGATAAACCACAGACCCGTCTGCCAGTGTTTTAACATATGTCGAACTGGTGTCGGGGTTGTGCAGAGAAAGCATCTGCCGGCTGGAGTCAAAAACTCCTATGTACAAATATATGGTTGCACCTGTGATAATGATCAAAGATGCCGCAAACTTCAAAACCAGCCCGGGATTAAACCCGGTTTTTTGCTTTTTCTCATTTACCTCGCTGAGCAGCCCGTCCCTCTCCAGACGGTTGTAAAGACGGGCCCATGCCCTCTCAGTTTGTCTGCTCTTATCCGGTTGTAATATCATAGTAAATTCGTGTAATATTCAATATCTTTTCGTATGGACTTAAGTGCCTTTGACATTTCGGCCTCTACTGTTTTTACCGATACCGAAAGATTTTCAGCTATTTCTGAGTATCTCCTGTTTTCGAATCGGTGCATTTTAAAAATCTTCAAACGTCTTTCAGGCATTTTGTCCATAGTTTGCCTGATAATCCCCTCCAGTTCACCTGCCTCAAGATTGTCTTGGGGAGAGTTTTCTGAGGAACTTAATGGAGCTGATTTAATACTCTCTTTGTAAATGTTTTCGTTTCTGAGGCGCTCACAGTACTGTAGTGACCTATTCCTGACAGCGCTGTAAAGGTATCCTTTCAATGAACTTAGTATATTTATCTTTTCTCTCTCTTTCCAGATCTGATAGAACAGCTCCTGTATGATCTCCTCCGCCACATCTATCCTCCCTGTGATTCCTGCCGAGAAGTATAAAAGGGGGGAATAGTTCTCTTTGAAGACCTTTTCAAATGTCTCAATATTCCCCTCTTTTATCTTTTTAAACAGAAACAGATCGTTTATCATAAGGATACTTTATTAATACCTGTTTCAAATATACTAAATGTGTCCGGTTTATTTTGTATTCGCCTTTTTAAGTTTGATTACAGCATTTTCCAGAGACTCGTCAGGTTCGATAATGTTATAATCTTCCCAGAAATCTTTATCATAAAAGCTATCAACTTTGTCATAAAGTGCCTGACTCTCTCTGAATGCCAGTTTTGCAGGAATTCTTGATGCATTCTCCTCCTTGCCTCCGGTTATCACTAACTCTGAAACTATAGAGTAGTTAGTTGAGAAGAGGCGTTTTTTCCAGTCACACTTAAACCTAATCTCACTTCTGATGTAGCTTAGATATGTGCGGTTATCTCTCTGTTTGTAATTTACAAGAAAGGTTATCTCTTCAGGTTTGAACTGCATACCCATTGGTTTTTTCTTGAGAATTGCCTGAGTTGCCTTGTTTCTGTCGTCCATGCTTACGCTGAAAACAGCTTTTGAAAATGTGAGATTATCTTTATCTATGTATAATTTGCCAAAATGTAGCGCAAAAGGAAGGGAAACTTTTGGTTCGAAAGCTACAACATAGTGTGCTCTGTCGTCAATCATTACTGACTCCTCTATCGCAAATTTGTAGTATGCAAGGGTCTCTTCGCTAAGCATCAAGTCGGGGTTTTTAACAACATCCAGATAGATGGCAAGTGTTGGTCCGCCGAGCAATCTTACCATAAGAGTGTCCTGTGGATTTGGACTTATCAGTTTACGCCCTTTGTAAATCTGTACCAGATCTCTGTTAAGGCCTTGTTGGTAAGGAGTTTTGTAAACTTCTACAATAGCTTCAGATACATTAATATAGGTTCTTCTTTTTCTGATGGTCTCCCTGTAAAATCCCTCCAAAAGGGCAGTGTTAGGGCTGTAATTATGCTCAATTCTGCTTATTGCCCTTCTAACAAGAACCTCTGCATCAAAACCGAGCACTGTGATTTCATCAAGTAAGTTAACATTTGGAGTCAGAAGAATATCGACACTTGTCATATCCTCTTTCCTGATGTTTTGATTGTGGGTGGAGTATCCCAGGTGAGAGACCTTAATGCTTTTGGCATTGAGAGAGTCCTTGATTTTTAGAGAAAACTCTCCATTGATGTTTGTTACGGTTCCTATGTTTGAACCGGGAACGGAGATGCTCACATATTCAAGAGCTCTTTTGGTTGTTTTGTCTTTGACTACTCCCTTTACGGTAATATAATCTTTACCGCCTTGAGCAAAGGTAGGAGCAATGCATGCCAGCATCATAACTGCTGCAAGTAATCCCGCGATTTTTGTAAATGTTGTTTTCATTGCTAATTATTTAAAATGAATAAAGTCGGATAATTTGTTGTTCTGCATATAAGACTGCCATGAAACAAAAAACCCTAAACTTTTGCGGGGATTTTTAAACAATTTATTTTGGCTATATAATATTGACTCCTGTAAGTTTCTCAGAAACAGCCCAAAGCCGTTCTGCAATCTCTTTTTTGAAAAGTGAGTCATCTTTTGTGGTTACGGCGGGGTATCCCCATATGTTCTGAAATCCCTCCGGGCCCACATACTCTCCTCCTTTTAGATCAGGATTGGAAACTGAATACAAAAGCGGCAATGCTCCCATATGTGCCGGCTGTGCAATCATGTTAAAGAGAAATTTAAAGGGTGTTATGCGCTCTTTACCTGACCCTCTTGAAGCAAGATTTGTAGCCGAAACACCTGGGTGGCAAATGATACTCTTTATCGTTGAATTATTCAATTTTAGTCTTTTGTCAAACTCTTTGCCGAATAGAAGGTTGGCATATTTACTCTGAGAGTAAAATCTGGTGGACGAATATCCTTTTGACCCGTCAAGGTTGTCAAAATCTATTTTCCCCATTCTTGCGGCAATACTGCTGACGGTTACTACCCTTGCGGCAGGAGATCTCCTGAGGGCCGGCATCAGAAGGCCTGTAAGCGCAAAGTGCCCTATATGATTTGTAGCAAACTGCAATTCGAGATTGTCAGCGCTTTTGGTGAATGGCGGAAACATAACACCAGCATTATTAACAAGTATGTCAAGTGTGTCGTATATAGATAAAAACTCATGACAGAAGTCTTTTACGCTTTGAAGACTATCCATGCTAATCTGCATTAGCCTTACTTTTGCCGAAGGGTTACCGGAGCAAATGTATCTGACTGCCTTTTCACCTTTCCCGAGAGAACGAACAGCCAGAATAACCTCTGCACCTTTTGAGGATAAAACTTTTGAAACCTCAAGGCCAAGCCCGCTGGATGCACCGGTAATTACAACCCTCTTTCCGGTCATGTCGGGGATCATATCTATACTCCATTTATTCATAATCAATCTGTTATTAAGCCTGTTTTGTGTCTGCTTTATGCTTGTTTTGTGTCTGCTTTATACCTGGTTTTTGCTTGTATTATGCCTTTTTATTATTTAATTGTTACCCTGAGTGCGCCTTGAAATCCGTATGTTGCAAAAGGGGCATCCTCGTATGTGAATGACGGGAATTTCCTGTTTAAAATCTCTGTCATTTTTTGTCTCAGAACTCCGGCACCGCCACCATGCACGAAATCAATTTTTTTACCCTTTTGAAATCTGCTTGCGACCAATGTTCGTTCAAAATGTTCAAGCTGATATATAAGGCAGTCGGCCGGGGAGAAACTTCTGTATCCCCGTGCGATCTTTTCTATGTGCAGATCTGTTACCGATGCTGTAATTTTCATTGTCTGTGCATTATTGTGAAAGCATTCATTGGTTTTATGCTTGCACTTAGTCTTTTTTTTGCCGTAATGCTGATTAGTTTTCTGCAAAAATTCAGCCGCAATTTAATGAAATTTTAGTTAAGAAATTTGCATCTGACAAATATATGTCGTAACATTACGACATGATTTTAAATGTTCCTAAGAAATAGATATAAGTAACATGAACAAGTTAGATAAGTTTGATTCAGAAATGTTTGATATTGCTCTTTTTGCAAAAGCAGTGTCCAATCCGGCAAGGCTGGCTATTTTAAAATATCTGGCACAAACTAAAAGCTGTATTTCCGGAGATATCTCTGATTTTCTGCCATTGAGTAGAACTACTGTTTCACAACATCTTAAGGTACTAAGAGACAGTGGTCTTATTAAAGGCGAAATTGATGGACCAAGAATAAATTACTGCCTTAATGGAACCAAAATCGAAAGATTTCTAAAGATGACAGAAAATTTCTTTGCTCAGGTAAGATCGGATGAGGCGGTTTGCACCGATTGCTAAGCTGACTTAAACTGAATGTGGAAAAGAAATGAGTTATTACACCAGTGAATAATTAATAGACTAGGTTATTACCAACAGTTTGCATAAAAGATAAAAACAATAAGTATAAGTAATTAATAAGATTTTCGAGGCACATTCACTATTTAATCAAATTAAACAGGTCAATATGAAAGTATTAATATTATGTACAGGAAACAGTTGCCGAAGTCAGATGGCACATGGTTTCCTTCAGTCATTTGATAACCGGATTACGGTTAAATCGGCTGGAACTCAGCCTGCGGCGAGGGTTAACCAGACAGCAGTAAAGGTAATGGGAGAGATTGGGATTGATATAAGTAAAAACATTCCAACGCTCGTAGATGAGTACACAAGCCAGGAGTGGGACTATGTAATTACTGTTTGTGATGATGCAAACGAAACTTGTCCGTTATTTGTGGGTAAGGTTAAGCATAGACTACATATGGGTTTTGAAGACCCTTCTCATAAAAAGGGATCAGAAGAGTTTGTGCTGAGCGAATTCTACAGGATAAGAAATCTGATAAAAGAGAGGTTTTTTGAATTGTACAACACTCAGATTAAAAACAATTTGTAATAAGATTTAATCCCCAGACTTCATTCAGCTGGACCCAGGCACCAGGCAATTAGCTAGCAGAATACTGCGAGCATTAATTTACAAACAGCATACGGCACGTAACAAACTGCAAACAGCAAGTACCAGTCATCGGTTATCAATAAAGAGTAACGACAAAATAATTAACGACAAAACAATAAACACACAAAAAATGAAATCTTCAGACATAAAATTTGTTGTACAGGAAAAGTATGGCAAAATAGTCAAAGGAGGCTCTTGCTGCAGCGGAGCTTCATGCTGCGGAGGCACCGAGTACAATATGTCAAGTGATGAATATGTAAAGGCAGAAGGGTATAATCCGGATGCTGATTTTGGTCTTGGATGTGGAATCCCTGTTAATTACGCTGCAATAAGAGAAGGAGATCAGGTTTTGGATCTTGGAAGTGGTGCCGGGAATGATTGTTTTGTTGCAAGGGCATTCGTGGGAGAGTCGGGTGAGGTTACAGGACTTGATATTACAGAGGAGATGGTGGCTAAAGCCAGAGAGAATTGCCTTAAAAAGGGCTATACCAATCTCGTCTTTGTAAAGGGAGACATAGAGGCTATGCCATTGCCTGATAATAAATATGATGTTGTGTTGTCAAACTGTGTTTTGAACCTTGTCCCCGATAAATACAAGGCCTTTTCGGAAATTTTCAGGGTTTTAAAACCTGGTGGACACTTCTGTATTTCCGATGTTGTAACAATGGGCAATCTTCCGGAAAAGATGAAATCAGATGTCGAAATGTATGTTGGTTGTGTTGCAGGGGCGGAGCTTTACGACTCATATCTGGACATTATTGCAAAGGGTGGTTTTATATCTGTTACCGTTCATAAGAAAAACAAAATTGATCTCCCTGAAAATGTCATAAACAGCTTTCTGACAAAAGAGGAGGCCTATGATTTTCTCAATTCAGAAAAGGGAATATTCAGCATAACAGTTACAGGAGTCAAACCACAATGATCTACTCAATCATATGAACCCACAATAACCCCTGATAAACACTAATTTGCCACATTAAACTTAAAGAAATATTAGCTACATAATAATCAATAAATATTAATCAGATAATAATTAATAAATATCAAACAATGAATAAGTTACAAGGTATTTCCTTCTTTGACAGATATCTTTCGATCTGGGTTGCTTTGTGTATAGTTGCAGGAATTGCAATCGGAAAGCTTTTGCCTTTTGTGCCGGAAGTTTTAGGTAAACTAGAATATGCAAACGTCTCAATCCCAATTGCCATTTTGATTTGGATTATGATCTTTCCAATGATGCTTAAGATTGATTTTACAAGTATTGTTGATGCTGTTAAAATGCCAAAGGGGTTGTCGATCACCCTCACAGTTAACTGGTTGATCAAGCCATTCAGTATGTTTGCAATTTCATGGCTGTTCTTTCATTTCATATTTAAGGCATTTATTCCGACAGATGTTGCTAACGAATATCTTGCAGGTGCCGTTTTACTGGGGGCTGCTCCGTGTACGGCCATGGTCTTTGTCTGGAGCCATCTTACCAAAGGCAACCCTGCATACACTCTGGTTCAGGTTGCCATTAACGACCTTATAATTCTTGTGGCATTTATTCCGATTGTCACATTTTTGCTGGGCATAAGCGGTATAACCATCCCGTGGGACACACTAATAATGTCGGTTGTGCTGTTTGTGGTTATTCCTCTTGTCTTGGCCTTCATTACCAGAAGATCAGTTATAAAAGCAAAGGGAACAGAGTTTTTCGAAAATTCATTCCTCAGCAAGTTTAAAAGCACAACAATTATTGGGCTATTGTTAACTCTTATCATAATCTTTTCTTTTCAGGGAGATAAAATTCTTAAGAGTCCGCTAAATATTCTGCTGATAGCTGTGCCACTTGTTCTGCAAACCTTTTTCATCTTCTTTATTGCATACAAATGGGCAAAAATGTGGAAGCTGCCTCATTGTATTGCTGCACCTGCAGCGATGATTGGGGCAAGTAACTTTTTTGAACTTTCGGTTGCAGTTGCCATAGTGTTGTTCGGTTTAAATTCGGGCGCAACACTCGTAACGGTTGTGGGGGTTTTGACCGAGGTTCCAGTGATGCTCACCCTCGTAAAGTACGCAAACAAAACAAGCGGGCAGTTTCCGGCATAAATCTCCGCGCCAGTTTTGGACAACTATCAATAATTAAGCGCGTTGAAAAAGAGACTTTTGTAAAAACATATGCAATTTACAAAAGTCTCTTTTTTAATTATCTGTATTACAGATGTATATCCAAAAGTGGCGCGGAGATTATCCTAGCGCTGTTCTATGTGGATGATTTTGCTGTTTGGAAGTGCGTTGTAAAGAATGTATCGCCCTTTGCTGTCATTTAGCAGTTCGGCCTTCAGATGTGTGTTGCCCTGTCTAACCGTCGCTCCAGCCCACTCCTTAGGAATGTAGGTCTTCAAGGTCAAAGGGTGATCGTACAACTCTTTATCCAGCGAGTGCTTAAGTTCTACCAGTATTTTATCACCAGATGCTTTGTGTTCAGATATTTTATCTCCAGATACTTTATCACCAGATGTTATTTCACAAGACACTTTATCTCCGGGTGTGGTTTGTCTGATGCTGGAGTACATTCGCTCCCTGATGTATTTAACCGCATCCATAAAGGTTGCCGTCCAGATTTTATCTTCGTTTCTCTTTATATAATTAAAAAACTCACTCATCTCTGCTCCGGTTTTTGGTTCGTATCCGATACCGTCGACTCCGTGAAATGTTAACACAAGCCATACCTTTTCATAGGCCAGGCATGTGTCAACCCAGGCATTCATAGCATCGAGTGAGGTGCTTGTCTTGGGCCCCCTCTGCCACTGAACATATTCTTTTGAAGATGTTCCGGGAGCCATTCGGTTCCATCTGTTAATCTCTTCCAAAAATGGTTCGGGCATTCTGTTTCTTAAAGCCGGGTGCAATTTGTATGCAAATTCCATCACCCTCTTATTCTCTGTTCCATGAGGACATTCTGCTGAAAAAATATGAGCAGGGCCGAGATTTTTTAGTATTTCTTCTTTGCTTTTCTCTAATTCGTACAAAAGGTTTGCATTGTCATAGATTGCAAGCTGAGGGTGTGTTACTGTATGGCTGCCGAATTCATGACCATGTTTTGCAATCTCTCTTATTTCACTCCATGTTATGTCAACATCGGGATTGTCATATATGTTGGAAGGGTTCTCTGCTTTTATCTCTCCGGAGTTGATTTTATCATATGCCTCCTGTATATGTCTGTAAGCCTCCTCAAATTTTCCAAGTTCAAACATATCTCCTGCACGGGTATGGTACAATCTGGCCTCCATGCTTCCGGCATATCTTATGGCAGAAGCTCTCTCAAAGAAATTATCCTTATTTACCGGAATTACTTTCGCCTCTTTTATTATCTCCCGTACATCTCTGCCTATAAACTCTCCTTTATCCTGAGAGTCAGAAATATCGCCAGTGACAACATAGAATGTTGCAGGGAGGTTAAGTTTGTTCATAATGGGCAGAGCAACCTTAAACTGGTTTATCGTTCCTCCATCATAGGTTATTGAGATTGCCGAGCTTTTACCGTTATACCACCTTGTGATTTCGGTTTGTCCGTAGGATTTTGCCGATGAGAACAGGAAGAGCAGGAGTAAAAGGTTTATGTAAGCAAAACGAGGAATGCGGAAAATGTAAAAAACGTCAAAATTGTCAAAAATGCCAAAATTGGTTGGATGCAAATTCGATCTTGAAATTAAATCTTTATTAGTTGATGTGTCTGGAATAGATGGTGTGGCTAGATTTTTCATAATATGCCCTCCGGTTAAATGTTATGCCAATTTAGATATTTTTGTGAACATGTTAATATGGCATTTTTTAAAAAAAAACAGATCTTGGCAGTAAGGCACTAGTATTTAAAAGGTTAATTCAAGGTTTCGTCACCGGGAATTTTCCATTATGGGTTCATGGTGGCTTCCCAGACGGCTTTGCGGAGTGTGCCTTTAGAGTCATCGGCGTCATATTGCCAGTACATCAAGCCTTTTAATCCCAGGTTCATTGCCCACTTTCCCTTTATTGCTATGCTTTTGGGATTATCATAACCACAGAAAAAGGCTCCATCTTTAGTTACATAAGGGACATTGGCCACAGGATCCC
>JAUYTX010000025.1 GCA_030695025.1 Bacteroidales bacterium
GAAGATTTGCAGGCATCGCTTGAAATTTCTGTATCTCAAGGTGAGTTGTCGGGAGAGGAGTTTGCTCCTACCAATGAAATGTTGAAAAAATGTCTTGAAACTATCAGGGAAAGACACTGGTTTGACGGAACTTACAAAGTATACAACGAACTTGAAATAATTGAAGTCGGGGGTAAGATCAGCAGACCGGACAGAGTTCTGTTAGGAGCAGAGGCCATTGTAATAGATTTCAAATTCGGGAAGAAAAGAGAGCAATCTCATATAAGACAGGTAAACAGATATATCTCTCTTATAAAGTCGATGGGTATGGCATATGTAAAAGGGTACCTGTGGTACCCCGAAGAGAATGATGTTGTGGAGGTTATTTAATATTATTCAGATAAAACTCCAAATCTGCAGGAGTAGCATCCTTTATTAAAACCCTCTTATTTCTGTCTAACAAAAATATGTAGGGAGTTGCTCTGCGGTCGTATAGCCTGTTCTTTTCAATGGCAAAATCATTATTGAATGCAACAATCCACTCCGGGGTAAATTTACCGGATGTTGCAAGCCATTTTTCGGCATCCTCTCCTGTATAGACTGCCAGCTTTGTAATTTTATCGCTATAAGAGTCAATAACAGATGACTCTTTAATGTAATCCAGGGCATATTCGCAACTATGGCAGTCCGGGTCGTAAAAGAACAGTAAAATATAATGCCCTTGGGTGATGTGAAGTCTGGATTGCTTTCCCTTTGAGGTAAGAAATGAGAAGTCTGCAGCAATATCTCCAGGGCGGTTTTTCAGAGACATAATGAGCTGATTTTGATACCTTTCTCTCATAAGTTCGTCCATGTTTTCATCTGCAGTAAAAACCTCAAGCACCCATATATAGATATCCTCATTTCTGTGTTGAGAATTTGGATCGTACAACACTTTCTCAGTCAGGTTTATAAGATAATCTTTGACATTTTTACTCCCTTTAAGATACAATGCTGTGAATTTTCTTACAGATTGTTCTGCAACATCAATCGGACACTGCTGTATATGATCAAGATAGATACTATAATGTCTGTTTAGTGCAGAAGTATTTTGCATTAATAATGAATCTCCAAAATTAACCCCGTCCCAGAAATGGTCGGCAACATATTTGTTAACCTGAGCAGGATCTGAAATTACAGAGGGCACATTCACCATTTTTAACTCAGCCGGAATCTGTTCCGGAGCCTTGCTGTTGTTTTTGCACGATAGTATTCCGGTAAGCGCCAACAGCAGAAAACTTTTATATATAAAGTTTGTTTTCATAGTCTGATAATTTAACAACAGTGCAAAAGTATGAAACTTGTTGGATAATCTTTTGTTAATTTATATATTTAAAGGATATTGATTACTGAAATTGCCATGAAATATAACAATGATATGAAATCTCAAATTGGAGTCATCGGGCTTGCCGTTATGGGTGAAAATCTGGTGCTTAATATGGAGAGCAAAGGCTACAAAGTCTCTGTGTTTAACAGAACCTACTCAGTTACCGAAAGGTTTGTAACCGGTAGGGCGCAAAACAAAAAAGTAGCTGGTTTTCAGACACTAAAAGAATTTACTGACTCTCTTGATAGTCCAAGAAAGGTGATGTTGATGGTAAGAGCTGGAGATGCCGTTGATCAACTGATTGAGACACTTTTCCCTCTGTTGGATAAAGGAGATATTATTATTGACGGCGGTAACTCCAACCACTCAGATACAACAAGAAGGGTTAAATATGCAGAGTCTAAAGGGTTTTTGTATGTGGGGACAGGTATATCAGGGGGAGAAGAGGGAGCTTTAAAAGGCCCTTCGATTATGCCGGGCGGCTCTTATCAAGCGTGGCCTCACATAAAGGATATTTTCACAAATATAGCTGCCAAAGCTGAAGATGGAACACCTTGCTGCGAATGGACAGGGCCCCAGGGGTCAGGTCATTTTGTAAAAATGGTACATAATGGAATTGAGTATGGCGATATGCAGCTTATTTCAGAGGCCTATGCTGTTATGAAAGATATGTCAGGTTTGCCCAATGATAAGATTGCTGAAATATTTGATATCTGGAATAATGGTAAACTTAAGAGCTATCTGATTGAAATAACAGCTCAAATATTAAATTATAAAGAAAAAAACGGAGATTATCTTATTGACAAAATAGTCGATAGGGCAGGTCAGAAGGGTACCGGAAAATTATCTGTTTTTAACGCAATGGAGCTTGGGTTACCACTTAACTTAATCTCTTCGGCAGTATTTGAACGCTCTTTGTCATATAGAAAGCAGCTAAGGGTTAGTGCTGCTGATTTTTACAAAAGAGCTCCAGGGAAATTTGCCATTCCGGAACCTCAGGAGATACACGACTCCCTTTATGCTTCAAAATTAATATCTTATGCTCAGGGGTTTGATTTACTTAAAAGTGCCTCGGATGAATTCAAGTGGGATCTTAACCTGGCTTCAATTGCAAGAATATGGAGGAACGGATGCATAATTCGCTCAGTTTTTCTTAACAAAATTGCAGATGCATTTGAAAGTAACCACAGGCTTGAAAATCTGCTAATGGATAAATATTTCAGGGATGAAATTATGACTTCACTTCCTGCATGGAGCTCTCTTACCGCAAAAGCCGCAATCGGAGGATTATCACTTCCGGCTTTCTCTTCTGCACTAAACTATTTCTACTCATTTACCACAGAGAAGCTTCCTGCAAACATGATTCAGGCTCAGCGTGATTATTTTGGAGCTCATACATTCGAGAGAACAGATATGGCCCCAGGCGAATATTTTCACGAAAACTGGACGGGTGAAGGCGGCGATACAAGTTCACGTGTGTATAATGTTTGATTAGCTAATCAATTTATGGACAGACAAATAATTGTAATTTTCGGAGGATCGGGAGATCTGGCAAAAAGAAAACTTATGCCTGCTCTTTACAATCTGTATAAGAGCAAAAATCTTAAGGGGGATATCTCTATTCTGGGTGTTGGAAGAACACACTTTACTGATACCTCATACAGAGATCATATCACCTCTGAATGGGATGACAAAGATGAAAAATTCATTAAGAGCATCTTCTATTTATCAATAGATCCTTCAAATAACACTGAATATAAGTTACTTGAAGAGAGACTGGAACAATTCGGCCCGGCGGGTTATCTCTTCTACCTTGCAACTCCACCATCTCTTTACGAAACGATTCCTGTAAATCTCAGAGAGGTTGGTTTGAACAGAGAGGTTACAGACAAATCAACAGGAGAGGTATATTCCAGACGAATAATAATTGAAAAACCTTTTGGTTACAACCTCTCAAGTGCACTTAGGATGAATGAAACCCTGAATAGGGTTTTTGATGAAAACCAGATTTTTAGAATTGATCATTACCTTGGAAAAGAGACAGTTCAGAATATACTTGCCTTAAGGTTTGCCAACAGTATTTTAGAACCCATATGGAACAGACACTACATTGACCGGGTGGAAATTACAGCAGTTGAAAATATGGGTATCGGCAACAGGGGTGGTTTTTATGATCAGGTTGGCGCTCTGAGAGATATGGCACAAAACCACCTTTCTCAGCTTCTTGCCCTGGTTGCTATGGAGCCTCCGGTTACATTTAATCAGAAAGAGTTCAGAGATGAGGTAGTCAAGGTTTATAAATCTCTGAAACCTATGGGGAAAGAGGATATAGAGAACATGGTTGTAAGAGGGCAGTATATTGAATCTGAAAAAAAAGGGGCGAAAGTAAATGGCTACAGGCAAGAGCAGGGAGTTC
>JAUYTX010000033.1 GCA_030695025.1 Bacteroidales bacterium
GGGATTACCGTTTTTGCTGGTTAAGGGATGGATCAATGTCAATTGAGACATTGCTGAGCATGGGACACAGAGGTGCTGCAAAGAGGTTTATCACCTTTGTAAAGAGCATTATACACTCAAAAGGGGATAGTTTTCAGATAATGTACGGTATAAGAGGGGAGAGAAAGCTTACCGAATTTGAACTTGACCATCTTGAGGGGTATGAGGGGTCAAAACCGGTAAGAATCGGTAATGCCGCGTACAAACAAAAGCAGAATGACTCTTTTGGTTATCTTATGGATGTTATCTATAAGTATTATCTCTATTTCCCCGGCACTCTTGACGAAATAGAGGATATGTGGGAGGTGGTAAAAAATATTGTCAGAACAGTTTATGATGAGTGGAGGTCACCCGATCAGGGAATTTGGGAGATACGCAACAGTATGAGCCATTATGTCTTCTCAAAAGTTATGTGTTGGGTTGCGCTTGATCGTGCAGTTAAAATTGCCGAGCTGATCGGAAAATATAACTACGCCGATAACTGGGCAAAAGAGGCCTCAGAGATACTTCGGGATGTTCATGAAAATGGTTGGAAAGAGAAGCTAGGCAGCTTTTCTCAAACCTACTCCAATCTGGAGCTTGACTCTTCGTTACTTCTGATGGAAGAGTATGGTTTTATTGAAGCTTCAGATCCCAAATATGTAAGCACAGTTAAGGCAATAAGAGATAATTTGCTGCATAATGGATTAATGTACAGATATAAAACAGAAGATGATTTTGGTAAACCTATATCAGCCTTTACAATCTGTACATTCTGGCTTATAAGAGCCCTCTTTGTAATTGGTGAGAGAGAGCAGGCATCTGCCATTTTTAATGAGATTCTCAAGTATTCAAACCATCTGGGACTCTTTAGCGAAGATCTCGATTTTGAAACCAAGAGACAACTCGGCAATTTCCCTCAGGCATACTCTCACCTTGCTCTGATTAACACCGTTGAACTATTATCTGAGGAGAGAGTAAGATCGAGGTTTATACGCCCGTAGAGTTTAAACCCTTTATCCCGGAAAGCTCAGTGTTTATTTTTGCAAATGAACCGGGATATTCTTTATTAATAAAGTCAATAAGCTGTTCTCTGATTCGTACTCTCAGATCCCAGTTCTTTGATGCATCACTGCTGCTGAGCAGTACCCTTATCTCCTTGTGCCACTCTTTGGATGCGGTTACCTGTATGTTTTGAACCCTTCCGTCCCAGTCCGGATTGCTTTTCAGAATAAGAGAGAGGTGCTCCCTAATGGGCTCTACGGGCAATTCATAAGAGACATACAAAAAGATTGTTCCCATAATAGAGGACTCTGTTCTTGTCCAGTTTTGAAAAGGCTGCTCTAGGAAATAGCCCGAAGGCAGGATCAACCGTCTCTGATCCCAAATTCTCACTACAACATAAGTTAGTGTGATCTCTTCAATTCTTCCCCACTCCCCCTCAACAATAACCACATCATCCAGCCTTATCGGTTGAGTAATCGCAAGCTGCATTCCTGAGAGTATCTGCCCGATACTTTTCTGCGCTGCGAGTCCGATAATTAAACCGGCGACCCCGGCAGATGTCAGCAAGCTGATTCCAATACTCCTTACACTCTCAATTGTCATCAGTGCAACCGATATGAAAATAACAGCGATAACTGTTATTGCAAGCCCTTCAAATACCTTCATCTGAGTGAGACTCTTTCTTGCTCCAAGATTATCGGGATTGTCAATATCCAGCCTCTTTTCAAGTTGATAAAAGAGTACCCTTACCAGCTGAATTACAATCCATCCGAATGAGAGAACCAAAAGAATATTGTTTATCTTTATAATGATCTCAAATTCAGGAAGCTTAGTAATGAACAGGTGGTTAAACAACTTTAGTGAAAACCAAAATATCAGCCATATTGCCGGAAAACGAAAAAGCCTGATCAGAAAATCATCCAATTTAGTCTCGGTTCTCAGTGCTATTGCTTTGAGCCTCTTGAGCACAAACCTATACACGATAAGCACAATGATAAAAAAAAGTGCAAAAAAAGCGTAAAGCAGAACCGGTTCCGGCAGTATGCCGGTAATAAAAATATCTGTAATCATGTTAATTCCTCCCCTCTTTTTAGTATCTCCCTGCCAATCTCCTCAAAAACGGCAATGTGTCGGTCTGATTAAGAAGATTGAAACGCGCACTGTCAGAAAGTGTCCCGATTTTTATGGTATATGATCCTACAGGGAGTGCGTTAAACATATCTTCATCTGTTACATCATCGCCCATCGCAAGAATAAAGTCGTAATACTTATCCTTTAACAGGCGGTTCACTTCTGAACCCTTGGTGAATTCAGGGTATTTTATCTCAATAATTTTATTACCCTTCATAATTTGCAGATGTTCTCTTGTGCACGGAGTTATGAGGGCCTGTATGAGTTGGGGCACCCTGATTGATGCCAGCCACGCGTCCACCTTTCTGTAGTGCCAGACAAGAGCAGTCTCCTTAACTTCCAGTGACGATCGTGGGGTTTTTTCCACAAACTGTTGCATAACCTGTAGAATCTCCTCTTCCCACTCCTTTGGGGGGCTGTTCTTTGTCCAGTCTGAACCCTCTTTGAAAAATGCTCCGTGCTCTGCAGCAAGACCAATGTCAAGGCCTCCAAGCCACGTTTCAAGAGTGTTGTGATCCCTGCCACTGCTTATTACAACACGGTTTCTCTTGTCTGATGCAAGTAGCCTGAGGGTCTCCAGAATCTCTGCCGATGGAGCGGCATCCTCCGGTTTTGGCATAAAGGGTGACAGCGTACCGTCGTAGTCGAGAATTATTAGTCTTTGCTTGGTGTTGTCGTATGCAATTCTGATCTCCTCTTCGTATTCGATGCTGAGAACTTTGGAGAAGAGAGCAGTATTTCTCTCACGAATGCTTTTAAGATCTCTTATGAAGTCTCCCGCCCATTTGTTTACAGTTTGTTTTGAAACTCGCTTTTGCATCCATTTCATCCTCTCCTGTTGCTCACTTTCGGGCATTTTCAGTGCTTTCAGAATTGCCTCCTCAATCTGAGTTGAGTCATTCGGGTTAATTATCAAAGCATCTATAAGTTCAATTGAAGCACCTGCCATTTCGCTCAATATCAGCACCCCGTTGGCATTTCTTTTTGCGGCTATGTACTCTTTTGCGACAAGGTTCATCCCGTCTCTGAGGGGTGTTACAAGAGCTATATCTGCTACGTAATACATTGCACAGAGCTCTTCGAATGAGAATCCATGATAGAAATAGTGAACAGGAGTCCAGTTCATGTTTGAGTAAATACCATTTATTGAACCTATTGTCTCGTCAATTTTAGTTTTTAGTCCGGAATAGCTCTCAACATTATCTCTTGAAGGCACAATTATCATAAAGAGTGATACTTTGTTCCAGAATTCGGGGTTGTTCTCAAGGAACTGTGCAAACCCCTTTAGCCGGTGAAGTATACCTTTACTGTAATCCAACCTGTCAACGGACAAAATAATCTTATGATCTCTGTAATCTTTTTTTAATTTATGTGCTATTCGAGCCACTTTGGGGTTAAGAATCGAGTCATAATAGAGATCAAAATTTATCCCCATCGGTAGTGCATCAACCCTGACGATTCTCTCGCGTAGCCTCACCTCATCCAACTCAAAACTCATGTCCAGAACTCTCTCTGCTGCACTTATGAAGTGCCTCATATATTCGTATGTGTGAAACGCAATAAGATCTGCTCCAAGCAGACCTGTCAGCAGTTCGGCTCTCTCAGGCAGTACCCGGAATAACTCATATGAAGGAAATGGTATATGATGGAAATATCCTATACTTACTGTTGGGTTTATATCTCTTAACATCCTGGGAAGCAACATAAGCTGGTAATCCTGTACCCACACAATATCTCCGGGTTCCATTATCTTTTCAGCAGCCTTGGCAAACAACATGTTAACCATTTGGTAGCTGTCCCAATGGCTGCTTTCGTGTTGAATAAGAGTAAAGAAGTAATGACATAGGGGCCATATTTTACTGTTACTGTACCCTTCGTAGTACTCTTCAATATCTTTTTTTGACAAAAAAACCGGATGGAAATTTTTTTCCAGAAGATGCTGTGTTATAATCTCTTTGTCCTCCATATTTTTAGCATCTACCCCCGGCCATCCTATCCAGTGACGCTCAATGTCAGTGTCGAGAGAATCAAGCCCTGTAGTGAGGCCTCCTTCACTTCTGGAGAAGCGGAAAGTACCTTTGGTTTTTATGGCTTTTACGGGAAGTCTGTTGGAAATAATAATCAGTTTCATGGGGCAAAGATTGGTGGGTCAATACGCAATATAGCATTTTCCCCCCTTAATTACAAAATCTCAGCACTGAAATCCAACCTTGTATAAATCTATTCACTAAATTTGTCTGCCTAAACTGACATTCATGATACTATTACTGACAGCCTCTTATATTATCACTCCTGCTATTGTTTTATGGCTCTGCAGAAAAATTAAAATTCTCAATAAAATTGGTCCGGTTCTTCTCTTATATTTAATTGGAATAATCCTGGGCAATTCGGGGTTAGTTGCAGAGAGCGCCTTTAAGGTTCAGGATTTGATAGTGACCTTAATAATACCTCTTGCAATTCCAATGATGCTCTTCTCCTGTAATTTTTTGCAATGGAATATTAAAAATGCTGTGCTCACCCTTATTACTGGAATAATTGCCGTAGTTGTAGCAATTTTTGCGGGCTACTTCATTTTTAAGCCTTTGATAGGGAGCGACCCAGCGATAGGAGGAAACATTGACAAAATTGCCGGAATGCTAGCCGGAGTCTACACCGGAGGAACACCCAATCTGGCAGCAATTAAACTGATGCTGGGAATACCTAACGAAACTTACATCATGGTTCACTCATACGATATGGCCATTAGTCTCATTTATTTGACTTTTGTTTTATCGATTGGAATTAAGTTGTTCAGAAAGATACTCCATTACGAACCCTCAAAAAAGAGTACAAAAAGTGACCACATGCCAATTGAACCCGAAGGGGATGAGCCATATAAAGACTTCTTTAAAAAAGAAAATTTCTTTCCGGTTCTGGGTGCCGCAGCACTTTCGTTATTGATTTTTGGCGTTGCCGGAGGACTCTCTATGGTACTTCCTAAGGATTTGCAGATGGTAGTGGTAATTCTTGCGATTACCTCTTTGGGAATAGGGGCATCATTCATCAGGAGAGTTCGTGAGATAAGAAAAAGCTACGATGCGGGGATGTACCTGGTGTATATTTTCAGTATGGTTGTGGCCTCGATGGCCGATCTTGGAAGATTAAACCTGGCGGGTGGATTGTATATACTCCTCTACATTGTTTTTGTTATCTTCGGATCACTCATATTGCAACTTATAATGGCCAGAATATTGAAAATTGATGCCGATACTGTATTAATTTCATCGGTGTCGCTCATAAACTCTCCACCTTTTGTTCCACTAATTGCAACAGCAATGAACAACAGAAGTGTAATCATAACCGGTTTGACGGTGGGACTTGTGGGGTATGCCATAGGTAACTATTTAGGATATCTGATTTCGATAATTTTATAAAAATCAACGAGATGAAAAAAGGATTAATCATTAGGGTGATAGTTTTGCTGGTAGTAATGTCGCTTTCAGCGGTGACCGTTAAAAGTCAGGAAAACAATTCCGCTCAGGATCACGAAAAAAGTTCCGTTCAGGATCAGGAAAAGAAATCAGTTCAAGGTCCGGAAAAGAAATCAGTTCAAGGTCCGGGAAAAAAGACCGGCTGGAATTTTGGCCCGCTTCCCGCAATCAGTTATGTTAGTGATCTTGGTTTTCAGTATGGTGCGCTGTGCGACATCTACTGGTTTGGCGACGGAAGTACTTTTCCCGATTATATTCATAAGTTCAATGTAGAGGTGTCAAGATATACCAAGGGTTCAGGAGTTTATCATTTTTTTTACGACTCAAAATATCTGATAAAAAACCTAAGGACTACTGTGGATTTCAGTTACCTTACCGACAGAATGATGGATTTTTACGGATTCAATGGATATGCTGCAACGTACTTTTCTCATAGGGGAGAATCTTTTTATAAATATGACAGAAACCTTTTAAGGGCAACACTGGATGTACAGGGAAATATTTCAGGAAGCCTGAGTTGGGTAGCGGGTGTTGGAGCGTATGGGTATAAAACAGCACCTGTTAAACTAGATAAATATGCAGGAGAACCATCTCTTTTTCAGCATTATGTAGATGAAGGGCTAATCAGTGAAAGTGAGAAGGATGGCGGCACCAGACTTGAGGTAAAGCTGGGAGTGGTATACGATACAAGGGATAACGAGGCAGACCCCTACAGAGGTTTTAAAGGAGAGGCTATTTCGTCAATTTCTCCTGGTTTTGGAGGAGAGGGTTACACTAAACTTTTTCTCTCAGCTTCGGGATATATACCTCTAATAAACAATAAATTGACTTTTGCAGCACGAGGATTCTATCAGGGAACTATTTTGGGAGAACAACCCTTTTATATGATGCAGAACATAACCACCCTCTATTTCAGACAGATCACCAGTGAGGGGCTTGGCGGGCTCAATACTATCAGGGGTGTGCTAAGAAACAAGGTTGTGGGAGCCGGAGTGGTACTCTCCAATTTTGAACTTAGATACCGTTTTGCAGACTTTAAATTTCTAGGTCAGGGGTGGTATTTGGTGGTTAATCCGTTTTTTGATGCAGGCAGGGTAGTTCAGTATCATAAGCTGAAAGAGATGTCCCAAAGTATGAACCCGGATATTTGGAGTATTCTGAATGAGAAATTTCACATGAGTGCAGGAGCCGGTATCAAGGCTGTTATGAATCGCAACTTTGTTATTTCGGCAGAGTGGGGTAAGCCCTTTAATTCTCTTGATGGTAAAAGTGGTTTGAATATAGGTTTGAACTTTATTTTTTAGAAATTATTATTATCTGTAACAATATTAAATGTTGTTCGTCTTTTTATCGGAATGACATCTCAGGAGTTTAACATATTGGTTGGGAAGCTAAGGCCAAGGCTGATTCACTTTGCAAATGGGTTTGTAAAGGGAGGTGCTGCCACAGCCGAGGATATGGTGCAGGAGGCAGTCATTAAGTTGTGGCGATCCAATGAGTTGCAAGAGATAAGAAATCCCGAGGCCCTTACAGTGCAAATACTGAAAAACGTATGCCTCGACTATATTAAGCTCAAAAAGAACAATATGGAGGCATTGAATCCAAACTTTAGAGTTTATACAGAGAATGACCCATCTGTGGCACTTGAGAGCAAAGATGAGATGTGTAATATAAACGGCTATCTCGCCCAACTTCCCGAAGATCAGATGTTAGCGATAAGACTACGGGATATTATGGGTTATGAAATGGAGGAGATTGCACACATACTGGGAACAACCGAAGGAAATGTGAGAACTCTTCTTTCGAGAGCCCGCCAGAGACTAAGAGAAAAATTAATGTCAAAATGGAAACAATAGACAGAAAAAGAGCCGGAGATCTTTTGGAAAGATACTTCGAAGCTCAGACAACACTTCAGGAGGAGCAGCTGTTGAGAGAATATTTCTCAGGAGCAAATATTGCCCCTGAACATGCTGTTTACACGCAGATGTTCTGCGCCTTTGCAGAAGAGCGCGAGATGCTGAATCTGACTACCCGGAACTTTTCTGCAGAAGATAAATTTACCATAAATAGCAATTCAAAAAAATTCCACTTCAGATGGATGTCTATAGCAGTAGCTGCTGCCCTGGCAATCTTTGCATTTCTTATGATGCCAGAGAGAGGAGACTCTCTGAAACTTATAATTGACGGAGTAAATGTAAAAAACAGAGAGCTTGCGCTTAGCAAAGCCGATATACATATGGAACAGTTAAACTCAATGCTTGGAAGATTTCGTGACGGGAGCACCAAACAAATTGACAATATGAATAAAATGGGAGATGCTCTTTCATCTTTTAAATCTTTTAACAAAATTTTGACACAAACGACGGTATCTGATCGTCTTGAATAACAGAAGACTTCTGAAAGAATTAGAAATATTTTAAAAAAATTACTGATAATGAAAAAGGTTTTAATAATAATGTTTGTTGCGCTGCTCTGCCCTTATTTAGCAGCTGCTCAGGCGAAGCAGATACACCTTATTCTTGATAAATACGAAAAGAGAAAAAAGGTTGAATCAATAATTATCTCACCGTCAGTGCTACAGATGGCAGGTAACGGAAACTACGATGCCTCAACTAAGGAGTTGCTGTCTAAAATAAGTGAGATGAGAATAGTAAACGTGAAAGAGGGCGCTGAACAAAATGGAACTCCATTGAAAATAATAATCCGGAGTGATCTTGACAAGGTTCTTACCGGAGAGAGATTCTCAAGAGTCCTAAAAATGCAGGAAGGAGAAGAACTTCTGGAGCTGTTTGTTACCAAAAACGAAGAGGGGGTTCTGGTTTTCCTTGCCACTAGTCCTAAAGAGTTTGCCATAATCTCAATATTCGGCAATATTGACAAGAGTGTAATCAATGCTGTGATGACCGGTGGTATTAAGGTTAAATAACCAAACAGCTAATAAACTAATTCAATAATTTCAAAAAGAAAAATCAGACAAGAGTATGAAAAAGATAATCAGGACTGTTTTTGCAGCAATAATATTACCGGTAGCTCTGCTATTAATCCACACCCAGGCTGCTTCACAAACAGTCGTTAAAATAGGAGAGGCCGAGATTGCTATCCAGTCTCCAATAAGCATAAAGAAAAAAGAGACTCCGGCTAATGTCAATGAGCGTGATGTTTCATTTGGGAGATCTGACAGATTTGGCGTGACTAAGTCGAAGCATTATCCAAGAAGCTACGAAGATTTTTTTGTAGGCATTGCAATGGCGGTTCCACTCAGAAATCAGGAGTACCTGCCCATGCATTACGGCAGCTCACATAGCATTGAGGTTGGATTCAAATATTTTTATCGTCCGGCAGCAAGATATGCAATAGGCACTTTATGGCAGTACAGTTTTTACAACTATAAACTAAAAGATGCAGCAGCAAATGAGACTTTTGTAAGCAATGTTCCGGGAGAGATTCGCTCAGAGTCCTTTAGGACAGACAACCTTGGTACCGGCATCATTAACAGATTCTATCTTTTCCCAATGCAGAACAAACCTTTCATGCTGGATTTAGGCGGATATGTAGACTTCTCTTACAGTAAGAGATATCATGTTAAGACTATTGAAAACGGAAAAGACACAAAACATAAATACAGAGACGGATCAAAATTCAACCCAATTCAGGCCGGGCTATATGGAGCCATAACAAAGGGATCCTACTCATTGTTTGCAAAATACAGGTTGACCAATCTGTTTAACCCGGATGCTATTCCATTGGAGTTACCAAGATTAAGCATGGGAGTACAGATCTCTCTTGATTAATAAAAGTTAAATGATGTGTTTAGAGAGATTACAGCTCCAGGAGACCTTCGGGAATCCGGGCTGTAATTTTTTTTGACTTATCGTTAATTGCAATAATAATCTCTTCGTGTATCGGAAGAAGTAACTCTTCTTCCTTTTTGTCATTACGAGATATGCCAAAGCATGGATTTCCGGGATAGTCGTAAAACTCCTTTATGATACCGATTGCTTTGCCTGCTTCGTCAGCGAGAGTGTAGCCAATGAATTGAGAGGGGCCCTGCTCCTGATCATCATCCTGAATCTGACTTGACTCAATATAGATAAACTCTCCGGTAATCTCAGCAATCTGAGTTTCATTGAATACCCCTTCCAGTCTGAGAAGTGCCTGATCGGTACCTTTAGGTGATATGCCCTCAATAAAAAAGGGGACCGGTAGTCCATCGTAATTGATGAATACCGGTCTCTTCTCATCTATTTCGCCCTTGAAACGGGGAGAATACCTTATAAGCATCTCGCCCTTGATCCCGAACGATTTTATGACCTTTGCGACAGGCAGCAAATCTTTTGCCGGCTCTGACATAATTTTTTACTCCTTAGTTTCGGTTGCCTCTGCAGCGGGAACTTCTCCCTCTGAGCTTTCGGTAGCGGTTTCGGCTACTGGTTCGGCTACTGGTTCAGCTACTGGTTCAGCTACGGTTTCGGCAACTGGCTCAGCTACTGGTTCAGCAACGATTGCAGCAGCAGATTCGGCAGCAGATTCAGCAGCAGCCTTTTCGGCCTCTACTCTCTTCTTCTTAGCAATCTCTTCTGCTCTTGCCTCTTTTACTTTGGCTTCTGCCTCAATAACAGCCTTCTTTGTGTTGCGGCTATTTTGTGCAAGATCAGATTTTTTTGCACTAACTTTTCCCTCTTTCTCGTTTACCCAGTCATTCCATTTCTGGTCTGCTACCTCTTGAGTGATTGCGCCTTTCTTAACTCCTTCCTGAAGGTGTTTTCTTAAAAGAACACCTTTGTAAGAGAGAATTCTGCGGCAAGTGTCAGTAGGTTGAGCACCGTTCATTAACCATTGAAGAGCACTGTCGTTATTGAGCTCGATGGTTGCAGGGTTAGTGTTTGGATTGTAAGAGCCGATACGCTCTATAAAACGACCGTCGCGAGGAGCGCGACTGTCTGCGATAACAATGTGAAAGAATGCGAAATTCTTTTTACCATGTCTGGCCAGACGAATTTTAACAGCCATAATACTGTGGTTTTAAAGTTTTTATTTATTTAACTTCCTTAACTTCTCGAGAAAAGGCCCGCAAATATACGATCTTTTTTAATAAATACATAATTATATCGCAAAATGAACATATCGTAAAATGAAAAGGCACCGTCTATTTTTAGACGATGCCAATCCTTTTTACTTAACCTAAAACTTAAACTATGAAAAAACTTCTCGACTAATTAAAATACAAATCGTGTGCCAAAGTTTTGTTTTCATATATGTAAATATTTTTAAAGTTTACATTAATGAATTTTTTATCGGTTTCAGGTGTTGTTACTATTACAGACGAGAGTGCCGGAATAGTATATAACTTATTGCCGGACTGCATTTCGTAGTGTGCCGAACCGTTGTTGGTTACGTTAATAAAAATCGTTTTTCCGTCACTGTGAACCTTTTTTGCTGTAATATTTGCATCAACAAACATCTTTGCTACATCTTCCCTTGCAGCCAGAATGTTTTGAAAAAATGCGAGAGTCATACGTGAGTCTAAAGCCTCTCTTATACCTTTAGCTGAGTTTTCTTTAACGAGCACCAAAGTAACAGGGCGTTGTACTCCGTTTTTTTGTAATGTGCCGCTCTCAACATAGCCGTGAACATCTGTTGTTGCTATTATTGCAAGATTTTTATCAATAGCCCAAGAGAGTACTCTGGGGTAAAATTCGGTATTATTGTAAACCTCAATGCCGTCAATAAGACCATCTTTAAAAAGGTCTGCCTGGAAATCCTTAATGTATGTTGAATCAACAGCCCATCCGGGGTGATTCCACATAACAAAAGCTCCCTGCCTTTTTGCCTCTTTAATTGACTCCTTTGGGTCATCAACAGCAATCTTGTTGGCATCCTCGATGAAAAGAGCATTAAAGTGGCCTATTGTCCGTTGTGTGCGGGTAATTTCGGTTCCCTTAATCAGGATAAGCCCTGTATGTGCTGCTGCAGGTTTTGCTATTTCATGTGAAGTGTTGTGATCGTTATTGGTGTATTGCCTGTATGGGCGATACTCAATATGGTCAGTAATTGCAAGTGCGTCCATACCTCCCAGCCACGCCTCTGCAACTCTTTGAGTAGGCCAGACAAGCCCATCGGAAAACATTGTATGAGTGTGAAAATCACAAGACAAAACAGTTAATCCGCTTACTTTTGGATAAACAATATTAGTGCGGCTTTCAGTCTGGTACGATGGGTATGTAACCTTGTTTGGGTTGAGGTCCTGAGCATTGAGTTGTTGAAAATTGACAACTCCTGTACAAACAACTGCCAGTAAAAATGCTATAAAAGGGGTATTTTTCATCTCGGATTAATTATTCAATTTTGGAATCTTATCTGTTCTAACTCTTATTTTTTCGATAGCTCTTCAAAGGAGATATCCATAAGTGAATACCGTGAGCGATCCTTTATATTATAGTGCCACCACTCATGTTCATACATTGTAAACCCATTCTCAGTCATTACCCTGCGTAGCTTTTCTCGATTTGCAATAACTGCAGAATCCAGATCCATAAAACTGTGGGAAGCTCTCTCTGAAAATTCGTCAAACGGGGTAGGCATCTCAAGCTCTTCGCCGGTTGCCAGATTTATGAGTGTGAGGTCAATTGCCACGCCTCTGTTATGAATTGACCCCTTCCAGGGTGCTGCTACGAATGTCGTATCAGGATATACTTCATAAAAATAGAGTGTGCCGGCATACGGCCGGTATGCATCAAAAACCTTGATGCCAAGACCCTCTTTTGCAAGCAAACTCTGAATTTTAGCCAGAGAGTCTGCAGCGGGTTTTCTTAAATAGGCCTTGGGAGCAGTGTATATTTGTTTCCCGGTAAAGTTATTTGTCCCGGCATAGCGTATTTCCAGCACAACTCCCGGAATATAGGTTTCAAGGTCAACCATTACGTTGCAGCTATCCTCTGCGACACTTTGAAGGTATGCTTCACTGGTGTTAATAATCTCCAGTCCGTAAGGATTTTTGGGATCTTTACCCGAATCGTTTTTGCAACCGAAAGAGGCCAGAGCCGCCAATAACAGCAACGCTGCAAAGGAGGTGGTTCTTATTAGGGTCAATCTGATTTTTGTCATTTTAAATATCTATTGTAAAGGTTTAACTACCTCAATAAGTTCAGGAAGATCCATTCCAATCTTCTGAAGGTGTTCAATTTTTGGAACTCCGTTTTTGTTCCATCCTCTTCTGAAGTAGACAGCATCAAGAAGTTTTTCGTATTGGTCTTCACGGTGTTCTCTTAACCTGGACATCTTCTGTTCAAGAGTAAGCTCTTCGGGATTAATTCCAAGAATTTCACTCAGTTGTTTGTCATATCTCTCCTGACGGCTAAGGTACTCCTCCTGAGTAACCGGGCCTGCAGCTCTGTACGGTTGAGCATCATACTCTCTTGTGCCAAAGCCGAGACGTATGTTGAATATCTTCTGGAAGTTGTAAACTCTTTCCGACATTCTTATCATCTCCTCCTTGTCAAATTCGCGCCCGGTAACCGCTTTAAATATTGTCACATAGTTGTCTACGTGTTCAGGAACCTTGTTTGGTTCCGGCTGCTGCGCATTGTCGGCAGGCTCGATGTCGTTCCAGCATAGTTTGCAGAAACCTGCAAGACCAAACCATGTTCTGAAGTAAGGGAAGTAGTGTAAAGCTTCGGCTTTATTTTCAAAGGTAGGAATCATGTTATTAACCATGTCCATGAAAATAAGCCAGGCTTCGTCGTGCTGCGGCCCTTTGTTGGTCATTGCGTATCCTCCCTGTTGTGCAAGTGACTCTTTAGAGAGGTACATCGAATATTCCAGACCTTTGTTCTCCATTGCAATATCATTGATGAATTTTGAGTCACCCCAGTTATTATCAATAAACATTTTTTTCAGGCGCATAACTCCCAATCCGGTAGTAACTCCAAAACCTTCTCCGCGAGCCATTTGATGCAATAACTCAAGTGAAGCATCAGCATTTCCCCAGGTAAGATCAACTCCTCCGGTTCTCTCTGCATTTAGAATTCCGTTATCCCAGCACTCCATAAGGAAACCCACTATGTTGCCCCAGGTAATTGTACATACACCGTAAGTATCGCAGTAAAAGTTCTGTTCGATAATGGCCAATGGGTCAAAAATGGCAAGGTTTGATCCCAGTGCTGCAGCATTTTCATACTCAGGACCGTCAACAATTACTTTTGATCCTTTATATGGTCCTGTACGAAGTTCGAAATTATCAACCCCTTTTGCGCAGGACATATTACAGCCTATCCAGCAACCGTCAGGAACTCCCTGGGTAAAGTATTTTTTCCAAACCTCCATGTCTATTTTCGGACAATCTTTATGGTCACCGTACTTAAAGTTCATTACGGGAAGGATGTCATATTTTTCAAGAACGCCCATCAGGTGAGCAGTTCCAAGCTGTTTCATCTGGCACTGAATATCATCCAGTTCTCTCATCTCTTTATTGAATCGCTTTCCCCTCTCCATTATTGGTTCCAACTCGGCAACATTGTTGAAATTACCTGTAACTTTAGGTACTTTGGCAACAATTGCTCTTACACCTTTTTGTCTCATAAGGGTTCCAAGTCCTCCGCGTCCTGCCTGCTTGAGCCTTACCTTTCCACGCTTCATATCGTAGAATGTAAAGTTTAACATTCCAATCAATGAGTGCTCGGCAGCTTTGCCTGAGGCTACAACAGAGACATTAATTTTATCTTTCTCACTATCTGCGAACATCTCCAGAAGCTCTTCACCCAACAGGTGTGAATCGTAGCTGAGCCCTTGAGGAGTTTCAAAAATCTCAACTTTATGATCTGTACCGTTGATGAATACTATAACATCTTTGTCAGATATACCCTGCAATTCAAGAGCATCAAATCCGGCAATTTTCAGGTGCGGGCCAAAGTGACCTCCAACATTGCTGTCAATAATCTTCTCTGTCTGAGGTGATATGGCCACAACTATCGACTTTCCGGCACCGGAGTACTGAGTTATGCCGCAGCATGGACCTCCGGAGATGACAATCTCATTCTCAGGGTCGCTCCACTTTGTGTCAGGCTTAACTGCATCCCAGAGCATACGAAGTCCGTAACCTTTGCCACCGATAAATTTTTCTTTAGTCTCTGGGGCAATATCTCTGACCTCAATTTTGTTGTTACCCACATTTACATACAGACTGACATCGCTGTACCCTTTATCCATTGGTTTCCATGAATAGGGGGCCGATGCAATAATTTTTCTGTTGTTTTTAATCTCCTGCAAGTTCATCAGATAGTTTTTTTTAGTTTTAAATTTGAATTGGTAAATTTACAAAAAAATGATAGCCTAACAACCCGATTTATGCCAACATTTAACCAAATTAAGGCAATTCTTTCTCAAAAGACAGTAGGAATTGCAGGAGCCGGAGGATTGGGCTCCAACTGTGCAGTATCCCTGATAAGATCAGGTGTAGGAAAGCTAATTGTTGCCGACTACGACAGAGTCTCTCCGGAAAACCTTAACAGGCAGTTCTATTTCAGAAAGCAGTCAGGTATGAAAAAGGTTGATGCACTTAGGGAGAATCTGCATAAGATTTGTCCCGGGTGCTTGTTGCAGATGCACGATACCTGGGTAACAAAAGAGAATATTGATCTTCTTTTCTCGGTTTGCGATGTTGTGGTTGAGGCTTTTGACGAAGCAGAACAGAAGAGTATGCTTATTGAATATATGCTTACTAATCTTCCTGATATTCCGCTTGTTGCCGCTTCCGGAATGGCGGGGTTCGGGAGGACAGAGCTAATTAAAATTGTACAGTCGGGTAATCTCTATGTTTGTGGTGACGAAGAGAGCGAAATTTCAGAAGAGAACCCGCCACTTGCTCCAAGGGTGAGCATTGTTGCAAATATGCAGGCAGATATTGTTCTTCAGTTGCTACTGAAGGATGCTTTTTAACCTTTTAAGAAGAATAATGCAGATGAAAATTACATTAAATAACAGACCCGAAAATTTTGACGCTGATTCTCTCTCGGTATCAAGAATAATGGAGATAAAATCGTTTCACTTCAAAATGCTTGTTGTCAGATTGAATGACACACTTATCAAAAGAGATGATTATGAGACAACTGAAGTGAGAGATGGGGATGACCTGAAAATAATTCATCTTGTCAGTGGGGGATAGTCCCGGTTATCCATTAACATCCTCTTTTCCGAAAATATCTAGTTGTTGCCTTACCGACTCCTCATGAATAGCCTCAAGGACTGTTCTGATGAACTCTTCGTTTACCAGAAGTTCAGAAGCCTGAGCAATACGGCGGTTTACAGTATAGTCATATCTCATAGGCTGTAGAACCGGCATGTTGTGCTCAACCTTGTATCGCCCAATCTCTCTGGATATTGCCATCCTTTTTGAGATCAGGTCAAGAAGTCTCTCATCAACTTCGTCCATCTCTCTTCGGAGTTCATTCAGTCTCTCTGTTGAGTCAACAGTATCTCTTATAACCAAAGCTTTAATAATTGAATTGAGTGTATAAGGGGTAATCTGCTGCTCTTTATCACTTAACGCAACAGACGGGTTAATGTGGGTCTCAACCATGAGTCCGTCAAATCCCATATCCATAGCCTGTTGTGAGATTGGGTAAATTAATTCAGGCCTCCCTCCAATGTGGCTTGGGTCGCATAATATTGTCAGTGAAGGGACTCTTCTTTTCAGTTCAATTGGAATATGCCAATGGGGGAGATTTCGAAAGAGCCCTTTTTCGTATGTACTAAACCCTCTGTGCACAGCAGCAATGTTTGTTATCCCACTGTTCATGAGCCTCTCTACTGCTCCCAGCCACAATTCCGGATCGGGGTTCACCGGATTTTTTACAAGCACCGTAACATTGGTTCCTGCCAGAGAGTCCGATATCTCCTGCACAGCAAATGGGTTTGCTGTTGTTCTTGCCCCGAGCCATAAAATATCTACCCCGGCTCTTAGGGCCATCTCAATATGTTTTGAGGTGGCAACTTCGGTTGCGGTTAACATTCCCGTCACCTCTTTAACCTCTTTTAGCCATTCAAGGCCTCTCTCTCCAACACCCTCAAAACCACCTGGTTTTGTCCTTGGTTTCCAGATACCTGCCCTGAAAATTTTAACGCCGAATGATGCAAGTTCTGAGGCAGTCTCCAGTGTTTGTTCCCTGCTCTCGGCACTGCATGGTCCTGCAAGAATAAGAGGTTTTTTAAATGACTCTCCCTTTATGGTAAGATTTTTGATGTCCATGTCCTTTACCTGAAAATTACCGAAATATAGCTGTTTTTTTGGTATTTTTGCGATCGATTATTATTTACAAACAACAGATAAAACGTGATTAAGTTTCGTACACTTGCAGTTCTTGTAATTGCTCTATTTATTGCAGGAGGCTGCAAATTTTTTGGTGCTGACGCATTTAGTGGGAGTACCCTCGTCTGGGAATCAGGTGCAAACAACTATTTTAACAGAGAAAAACCGACTTCTCTCCCATTTATCGGAAAGATACTTGTAACCGGTGAGGTAGTGAAGGATCAGTTTATAAATACGTCAGGGATGCCATGGCACTCTGTTACAATTAAAGAGTATTCTCCATCTGCCGACTCTATGAAATTTGAAGGAGCCTTCAGATATGACGGGTATGCACTTTGTGATATATTAAGCACAGTTAAGGTAAATAAACTCTCAAAAGATGATTTCTACCCCCCGACTGACCTCTACGTTGAGGTTTGGAACAACAAGGGAGAGTACGTGGTCTTTAGCTGGGGTGAGATCTTTTACTCGGCAGACCCATACAAGATTATTATGGCAAAAAGTGTCTCAAGGGTTATTCCGGGAAAAACCGGCGAACTTTGGGCATTGCCAAAGGAGTCAAAGATTATTGCCGGGAACGATCTTGTGACAGTCAGAAACATAAGTGATCCAATTAAGATTGTAATTAAATCACTTAAGGGAGATTTTAAGGTAGAGAGAGAGCCTGCAAACTTTACTTCGGGTAAACTGGCTTTTGCAATAGACGGTGATCGGAATGCCATTAGGGAGATTACGGAGTTACCTTCCAGTTTACCGGAGATTTCTAGTCGAAGCGTATATTATGGTCAAAGCATGGGATATAAGGGAGAGAAGATGTTTACCGGAGTAGACTTTAGCCTGGTAATGAAGAGTGTTTTTCCTGCCGACCCTTCAATTTTCAAAAATGCAATTGTTTGTATTGAGGGGATTGATGGTTACAGGGCTGCGTTCTCATTTTCTGAAATAGTAAACAGAAGCGATAGCAGAGAGCCTCTTCTTATGACAAACGGTTCGGAGAAGGGTAGAGAGGGCTTTTCTCTTTTTTGCAGGGGAGATATGTTTGCTGACAGAGCAGTTAAAGGTTTGAGCAAGATTACAATCATGAGATAAATTAAAGGAAATTTATGGGAACTGTTCGAAAAATCGCTTTTCTTGTCATGTCAATTGTGTTAATTTACAGTTGCCATGGTAGAAAAGTTGCGACAGATTCCCAGGGATTAAATGGTAATCTTGTAATTTTCCATGCTGGCTCGCTTGCAATGCCCTTTAAAGCCATTGCCGACTCTTTTATGAGAATAAATCCGGGATTGAAAGTTTTAAACGAGGCATCCGGAAGTATTGATGCTGCCAGAAAAATCACTGAGCTCAATAGGGAGTGCGATATAATGGCCTCTGCAGACTATGCAATTATTGACAAAATTCTTATCCCACGGTACGCTTCTGAAAACATACATTTTGCCGCCAATGAGATGGCTCTGGTTTATACATCAAAGTCACGCTATTCCGGAGAGATTGATTCTGTGAACTGGATTGACATCCTGGCAAAGGACAAAGTCTTTACAGGCAGATCAGATCCGGATGCCGATCCGTGTGGTTACAGAACATTGCTGACTCTTAAGCTGGCTGAGATTTATTACGGTGATGCCGGCCGGAGTGACATGCAGGCCCTGACTCAAAAAATTTTATCAAAATCAGAGAGGTTTATCAGGCCTAAAGAGGTTGATCTGCTTGCACTTCTTGAAACAGGCGCTGTTGACTACATTTTTCTTTATAAATCGGTTGCAGTGCAGCACAACTTGGAATTTCTAGCACTGCCGGCTGCAATAAATTTGGGTGATCCGCAAATGGCCGGCTATTACTCTCAGGTAACAACAGAGGTAAGAGGGGCAAAGCCCGGAGAGAAAATCAGCATTACGGGAGAGCCAATGGTTTATGGAATAACCATTATAAATAATGCCCCCAACAGAAGAGCTGCGGAGGCATTTATTGAATTTTTGCGGTCAGATGAAGGTGGAAAGAAAATTCTGATGCAAATGGGACAGAGTCCACTCTGAATATGAACTGTTAACCTTTGTGCTCTATTTTTTAGGCTTTAAAATTAACTCCTCAAGTGATCTCTTAGGCACGTGATGAATCTGCTGCGAATCTCGCCAGTATTTTATGTCACCATCTTTTACCGGGTCAATTACCACAATCTCCTTTGGCTTACCCAATGCAATCACTAGTATTATTTCCATATTTTCGTGCAAATCCAATAATTGGGTAAGAGCCTCTTTTTTGAATGTTGCAATCATACATCCGCCATAACCAAGTTCAACGGCTCTTAAAAGAATGCTTTGAGCAAATATTCCGTGGTCACAAGAGTAGCCTGCAGATATGCTCTTATCATGAAGCAGAATTATGTAGCCAGAAGGTCTCTCTCCCTCAGACGGCCCGTCCCACTCTTTGAGGTAACCTGCCCAGCCAAGGTTTGGGAAAATTTGGGCATTAATATCCCGGTCATTGCAAATAAAAAACTTGATTGGCTGTACATTTCTTGATGATGGCGAAAGCCTTGCTGCATCAACCATAGAGACAAGGTGATCTTCCTGAACTGTTACATCTTCGAAAAACCTTCTGTAGCTTCTGTTTTCCCTGAATGGTATCATGATTATTTAATTTATTTTATTTCAAATAGTTCCAATATTTTATCCAGACCTTCTGCCCGTATTAGGTTAGGGTGATCTGTCTCTTCAACAACTTCGTGGGCCCAGATAATATCCGAGGGGATGTAGATAGCGTAACCACCAATATCCAATACGGGTTTTATATCTGATTTGAAAGAGTTGCCCACCATCAGAAAATTTTCAGGTTTAATTTTGTGCTCTTCAATAATTTTCTGATAACTGTCTGGATGTTTTTCACTCATTATCTCAACAGTTGTGAAGTACCTCTTTAGCCCCGACCGCTCTACTTTTGACTCCTGTTCCTTAAGGTCACCCTTGGTAGCAAGAACCAGAGGGTAATGGCCAGCGAGGGTAGCAAGAATTTTTTCTGTGCCGGGATATAGCTCTATAGGTCTGCCAATTGTCTCTTTTCCTATCTGAATGAGCTCAATTATCTGGTCGTTGGAAAGTGATCCTCCACTTAATGCAATACCGCACTCTACCAGTGATATGATAAATGGTTTGGATCCGTAGCCAAGCAATGGCAGGTTATCTTTCTCAACCTTTAGCAATGCATCATTTGCTGTTTTTGAGTCGCACCATGGCTCCATAAGCCGGGCAAACCTCTTCTCTGCATTGTGGTAGTGATACTCGTTTATCCAAAGGGTATCGTCAGCGTCAAACGCTATCAGCTTTATGTTGCTGTTCAATCTTATTTTATCGGGCATCTCTCAAAATTTGGAACACAAAAGTAGTAAAAATGGTTATTTTAATAACGAAAAAACCTCTCCCTCCAAAGTTATGCCTTCAACCGAAATATTATGACGGGTTTTTCTGTCGCTTGAATAGTATGTTATTACAGCTTGGCCATTTTCATCTGTCTTTACCGTTGGGCACCAATAAAGAGTGGTTCGGGTGTCAAATGAGACAGCATTGTTATCCGCTTCAAGCGAGTAATCGGGTGAATAGAACTTTGATGGTTTTTGCCAACCGAGAGGTCTTGCAAAAATAGTATTGAAGTATGCATCAGGTGACCTGGCCAGGCTAGAGATAGAGTATCTTTGAGTTACAAGAATAACACCGGAGAGGGTTCTGTAGAGAAATCCCTCATTCCCTCTCAAAAAGGCCACATTCTCAATATCGTCCACCATATATTTGTCAAGATCGCCTGTGCTTCCAACTTTGAGTCTGTTGATATAAACATGTGGCTCCTCTTTCTCTCCGGTTATTGTAGAGCTTCTTGTCGAGAGCATGATTCTAGAACCATCCTCTGCAGTGCCTCCGTACATCAGTCCCGGAAATGTTCCCAGTATGTAATCAAAGAGAGACCATCCGGCATATATGTCCAGATCGTCCCTCTCTCTTATCTGACGTTTTTCAAAGGTTTGATTGAAAGGAGATGGGTTGTGTTTTGCAGCAACTTTAAAGCTGGATGTAACAGTAGCAGCAGTAAGCATTATTGAACTATAGCCGCCCGATTGTTCAAAAATTCTGAGGTAACTGTCGTCTGAAACAGCATCTCTTTTTATAGAGGGAGTTGGTAAGAATGAGTAGTAGTTAAGGGGTGGGAAAATCTGTTTTGCCACCTCCAGATAATAACCCTTTTGCCCCTCTTTGCCCGTACAGGATATAATAAACCCTGTACTATCAGGAAAATCCAGATCCGAAACAATAAAGTTTCCGGTTTTGTTGAGGTTCTCACTTACAGCAAGGCTGATTTCAGGTGCCAAGACCGAAATGGTGGCTCTTTTAGTATTTCTGAAATTGCTGGAGGCCCTCCCTGAAACAGATTGGGTAAACTCTTTTTGATACCAGGGCTTGTTTAAAGCCTTTTTGCCGTTGGCACCTAAGTCACCTGATAGAATTGCGGGCAAATCGTAGTATCTCCACCCCTGAACCATCATAAGCAGGTCTATGGCCCGCTCCCTCTCTGTGTTGCTTTCGTCAAAGTACCATGCCGCCCTCTCAATCTGCCCTCTCAATTCAGAGCTGAGATGCATATATGATTTAATGTTGTCTGAATAGGGTTCGGCAGGTGCAAGAAAGCTATCTGTTACAGATATTGAAAATTCTCCTCTGACAGGTGCTCCGGATGAATCTTTCAGGCTTATTCTTATAGTTGCCTTCTCTCTTCTCTCCAATTCGTCAGATGGTTTATCTCTCTCCACAACAGTCTGCAGAGTATTTTCGGGGAATCTGAAGATCAGCCTCTCTGCCAGGATATTAAAATTATTATCAATCAAGAGTACATGGTTTATTCCGGGTTGCAGATTGCCCTCATTAAGGATAAATACTCTCTCGTCTCTTTTGATCTCTTCGGAAAAGAGTATTTCATCACCATCATGGGCTAAGATAAAAGCCCCATTTGAGAGAAAGTCACCAGTTATCATTGTGTTGATAAAAATTCTGCCATCACGATTGAGAGTGTTTATTACTGCCCCCTGACTTTCGACTGGTGGTAGATTAAACCTCTTGTTGCCCCCTTTACCATCGGGAGTAAGAACATAGTAACTCTCATTTGATGCTGCATAGAACCTGAATTGCCCCATACCGTTGTGTTCGGTTGAAATAGTTGTAATTGCAGAGTCCCGGCTGTTAAAAAGAGTTCCCTTAATATCTGTCCCTCTGCCCTCATTGTTGGTGGCCTTAAAGGCGACAAGGGTGAATTTGCCGGATATTATCCGTCCGCTCTCAGGAAAAAACTGAAACGAAACAACCGAGGTATCTCTCTCGTTTAGTTCAGCAGAAGAATCAGCAGCATCTGTAACTAGAGGATTTATTACTGAAATCTTCTTGTAAAACATATAGTCAGGAAGTGAATTTGCCATCCATTGACTGTATGCCCTTAATGTATACTCCCCGGTTGGTATTGTGTGGCTGATAGGTATTCTTCCCGAGAAACCATCCTCTCCGAATTTTATCTTAACACGTGAAATGAGGGTGTCACCATACAACTCTGCATAAACGAAGCGGCTCTCAATCAAAGATGAGAGAGGAGTGCTATTTTTAAGATAGCCTTTGAACCAGATAAACTCACCGGATACATAGTGCGATTTGTCTGTATGAAGAAAGAGTTTTTCAGGGGAGCTCTCCTCTGCAAATTTTGAATATCTGCTTATCACAGAATCTTTAATGTTTTGAGCCGATATATTGCTGCTCAAAAGAAGCATGCAGGTAAGGAAAAGAATTGATTTCTTCATAATTAAGACCTAAGCAAGAAAATATTTTGCGAATCTATGAAAAAAATCAGGACAATTGGTTGGAATATAAATAAAAAGAGGCAGGAATTTTTGAAATTCCAGCCTCTCTATTTTTTAGGCATTAATGCCTGGTATTAAAACTATTTAGATACCCTTTCGAGCCATTTAAGCATGAAGAGCATTGTTCCCATCGAAATGATACAAGCCACTACAAACAGACTCCATGTCAACCAGATTGGAACGTTATCGTAGAAAATTGCTCCGATAAACAGTAGCTGGTTGCCCAGTGCCGTGGCACCGAGCCAACCTCCCTGCATCAGACCCTGATATTGAGGAGGAGCAACCTTTGAAACGAATGAAATACCAAGAGGGCTGATAAACAACTCTGCAACAGTAAGTATAAAATATGTTCCCATTAGAAGGAAAGGAGTGACCTTCATAGCTTCAGGTAAGCTACCCATAGCTGTTACACTCTTACTGTCCGGAAGTCCGAATGAACCCAATGCCATAACTGCAAAGCCGATAGCGGCGATAAGCATACCGATGGCGATTTTTTTAGGAGTTGATGGTTCGATGCCCTTTGCCCTCAACCAGCCGAAAACAGCAATTACAACAGGAGTAAGGAACACGACAAATAATGGGTTGAAACTCTGGAAGTCTTCAACAGCCATGTTGTATCCGAAAAGACTCAATGATGTGTAGTCCCTTGCGAAGAATGTAAGGGTCAGACCATTTTGGTGGAAAGAGAACCAGAAGAAGATAACAACTGCAAACACTGCGAACAGTGCATAGATGCGCTGCTTAACCTCTTTTGCGTCCATCTGAATTTCACCTCTGGCAGCAGCATCGGCAGCTGCGTCTTTCTTGCTCTTGGCATCCGGAAGTTTATGTTTGTTGATAAGGAATATACCTACAGAGATAAGCATGGTTAAGATTGCAACTCCAAACGCATAGTGAAAACCTGTAACGAATGAGTTCAGGTAAGAGTTAACAAAACCATCCATGTTACCTGCAAATGCACCTGTTAAGTCAACTTTGGCGGCAAGTTCTGTAAGTCTTGCACTACCTTCGGCCGTAAGTGTTCCGTCAAGGTATTGGTGACACATCGAAGGAAGACTTGGATTATATTCAAATCCGTTTTTAGCAAGCCAGATGGCTCTTACGTATTTTGCAACAAAAGGAGCAAACATTGCACCTACATTGATAAACATGTAGAAAAGCTGGAAACCTGAATCTCGCAATTTGCTATATTCCGGCTTGTCATACATTTGTCCCACCAGAGCCTGAAGATTACCTTTGAAAAGCCCGTTACCAAATGCTATTGTAAATAGACCAATGCATGAAATAATCAGGAAAAGGGTTTTGTTTGGAACAGGGGTAGGGGTAGGAATGGCGATCATCAGATAACCCAATGCCATTACAAAAAGACCAGCTAATATGGTGCCTTTGTAATTCCTTGTTTTATCGGCTATCAATCCGCCTACAAGTGCCAGGATGTAAATCAAAGCATAGAAAACGGAGTAAATAATTCCGGCGTTTGTACCGTCGAGGCCAAATTTGGCCTGAAGGAACAGTACCAGGATAGCCATCATGGTGTAAAAACCAAAGCGTTCGCCCATGTTTGCCAGGGCTGCTGCCATTAATCCTTTCGGTTGTCCTTTGAACATAAAATCAAATTATTAGTTAGTTTATAAAATCTAATGTTCGCAAAAATAATAAAATTTGGATAACTTTGTTAAAAATCTAAAGCGCCGGATGACTAAAACTGCATTTTTATTACTTTCCTCTCTCATCTACCTAATATCTCTTCTACCATTAAGGGTTCATTACTTTTTTTCTTCGATTCTTATCTTCTTTATTAGCAAAATAATGGGATACAGGAGGTACACCTCGACCATTAATATCGCAAGGTCTTTTCCTGAATTCAAGTATGACAGAGTTGAAAAAACAGTAAATAAATTTTTTAAAAATTTTTCTGAAATCATAGCAGAAAGCATTTGGATAGTATCGGCATCAAGAAAAAGTGTATCTAAAATGGTTGCTATTTCTAATCCGGATGTTTTGAGTGAAATTTATAAAAGGGGAGACTCAGTGATTTTAGTCGGAGGTCACACGGGTAATTGGGAAATAATTACTCGCATGGAGCTCTTTTCATCACCAGTTCCCATAGGATTCGAAGGAGACAGCCTTATTGTTGCATATAAGAGGCAACACAGCAAACTATCCGATAAGCTTGTCCGCTGGACAAGGAGCGTTCAAAAGACGGCAAATCTTGTAGAGTCAGGCTCCCTGGCCAGATATATGCTAAAAAACAAAAACAAAAAGCATTGCTACGTTCTCTATGCAGACCAGACGCCATTGCCTGGCTCAAAATTTGTGGTTAATTTCCTTCACAGAGAGACCACCATGATAAACGGGCCGGAGGTGTTGTCAAGACTGATTGATTGTCCGGTGGTCTATTTTGAGATGATGAGAGAGCGCAGAGGCAGATACAAAATCGTCCTCACAAAGATTACCGATAAACCATCGGATGTACCTGAGGGTTATATAACTGAAAAATATGCCCGCTTACTGGAAGAGACCATAATAAGCAGCCCTGATAATTGGTTATGGTCACACAAAAGATGGAAAAGAGGAGTGGAGGAAAACTGAAAGCCTTTGCGGATTGTTTGGCTAAATGTAAAAGTTGATAAATAACTGAGAATAATTAAAAGAAATATGAAAAATCTATTTAAGACCCTATTCATTGCCACAGCACTGATAATATCTATCAGAGCCGAAGCGCAAATTATTAACCCGGGACAGGGAGCGCCTGCAGGAGCAATTGTTTATTCTCTGCCCATGACAGCCATTAATCTCAAGATAGGTGCTGAATATGAATTGTTTACCGCGGGTCCTTATGCAAGATTCGCACAGAAATATCTGGGAGTTCAGGCAAGAGAAGAAAATAGAGAGACATACAGGATTACTTCTGTACAGATGATTCCTTATATTGAGGCCGATCCTTCAGTAAATATTGCACTAAATCTGGGCAATAACAAAAATGCCTCAGCCAATTTTCTCGAGATGATTAATCAGGGATTAATTATGTGGTCGGACTCATATGCCGGGAAAATGGAAAAAATTCAATACCCTTTACTTGCAGGTAATGCAGATTTTCTAAGATCGATGTCCGGGTCAAATCTGACTAGCGAAATGACAACGCTTTACAGAACGGTTCAAAGCAGGTCCAGCCTGGACAGAACGGCCGTACAACAAAGTCAGGTCGTGGAGAAGAGTCTGGAGAAGAGGGCAGAGGAGACGGCCAATTTGATTTTTAAACTCAGAGCCAAACGACTGGAGATAATTACCGGGGAGACCGATGCTACATTCAGCGGTGAAGCACTCAGAGCAGCTATCACAGAAATCAATCGTCTTGAAAGAGAGTATCTTGACCTATTCCTTGGTAAAACCGATTTTGGTAAACAGACAATGTCTTTTGATGTTGTCCCAAAAGCAGATAATGAAAAACAGATCTATATTGCATTTCGTTTGTCCGATACACAGGGTCTTCTTCCTGCAAGCAATCTGTCGGGTCGTCCGATAGTGATGGAGTTGATAAGAGAAGATGCAGCTACTGCTGTAAATATGGATGCCACAGCCGGGAGGGGAAGAGTGATTTACAGAAAACCGGCCATAGTGAACGCAAGGCTTACAGACGGGCAGACTGTTTTGATTCAATCCAGGATTCCTGTTTACCAACTTGGCAATTTGATGTCTTTTCCTATTGAAATTGCTACCGGAAGGTTGTAATTATGCCCTTTTTTTAGTATTTTTGACTCTTTACGCGCAAAATAATTCAATTAAATATTAATTTTTAAAATTACCGTTATGGACATCAGAGAATTGAAACCCGAAAGGGTATGGACCCATTTTTATTCACTAACCCAGATTCCACGCCCTTCAAAAAAAGAGGAAAAAGCAGTGCTATTCCTTGAGAAGTTTGGCAAAGACCTTGGGCTTGAAACAATAAAAGACCAACTGGGAAACATTATCATTAGAAAGCCTGCCAGCAAAGGCATGGAAAACAGAAAGGGAATTATTTTCCAGGCACACATTGACATGGTTCCTCAGAAGAATAGTGATAAAGTACACGACTTTGAGAAAGACCCTATAGTGCCAAGAATAGTTGAAGACTGGATGTACGCAACCGGAACAACCCTTGGAGCAGATAACGGTCTTGGTATTGCTGTTGCAATGGCAGTTCTGGAAGACAAAGATATGGTACACGGCCCTGTTGAGGCACTCTTTACAATTGACGAAGAGGCAGGAATGAATGGAGCAAGAGGTTTGAAAGCCGGTTTGCTTAAAGGGGATATTCTTATTAACCTTGACTCAGAGGATGAGGGAGAGCTTTATGTAGGATGTGCAGGGGGTCTTGATGCCAATGTTAAATTTACTTATAGCGAAGTTGCTGCCCCTGCAGGTACAGAGGGTTACAAACTAAACATAACAGGTCTTAAAGGCGGTCACTCAGGAATGGACATCGTTCTTGGCAGAGGTAACGCAAATAAGGCTCTGGTAAGGATTTTACTTCCTCTTATGAAAGATCTTGGTGCATCTCTTGCCTCAATTGAGGGAGGAAGCCTGAGAAACGCAATTCCAAGAGAGGGATTTGCAACTCTTGCAATTCCGGCTGCCAACGTAGAGGCTGCAAAAAAGGTTGTTGAAAAGCACTTTACCGAGATGAAGCATGAACTTGCTGCACACGAAGCCGATCTTAAGATTACACTTGAAAAATGTGATACCCCGGCTACAATAATTGACAACAAAACCGCTCTAAACATGGTTAAGGCTGTCTATGTGTGTCCAAACGGAGTAGAGAGGATGAGTGACGCCATGCCGGGTCTTGTTGAGACATCAAACAACCTTGCAATTGCTAAATCCGGCAACGGCAAAATAGAGATCAGCTGTCTTATGAGAAGTTCGGTTGATTCAGCTAAAGATATTCTTGCAGCTGCAATAGCATCAACATTTGAGCTGGCAGGAGCTGAGGTATCTCTATCCGGCGGATATCCGGGATGGAAGCCAAATATGGACTCTGATATTCTTAAGACAATGAAGGTGGTTTACAAAAACCTTTACGGTAATGAGCCGGAGGTTAAAGCTATTCATGCCGGTCTTGAATGTGGTATCTTGGGTGGTGCTTATCCTAACTGGGATATGATTTCATGCGGACCTACAATCCGCTCACCTCACTCACCTGACGAAAGGGTAAATATTCCGACTGTTCAGAAGTGGTGGGATTACGTTGTAGAGGTGCTTAAAAATGCCCCTGTAAAATAATAAGTTACCAAAATAATTTGTAGGGCTGAAAATATTCGTTATATTTGCAGCCCTTTTTTAATTATTAAAGTTTAATAAAAATGTTAAGAAATTACGAAACCGTTTTCATTGCAACTCCCGTTTTATCTGATGTTCAGATAAAGGAAGCGGTAAAAAAGTATCGTGACTTCATTACCGACAATGGTGGTGAAATTGTACACGAAGAGGACTGGGGCCTCAAGAAATTGGCTTACCCAATCCAGAAAAAAACTACAGGTTTTTATCACCTGATTGAATTCAAGGCAGACCCTGCCATGATATCAAAACTCGAGATTCAGTATCGTCGTGATGAGAGAATCATCAGATTTCTGACTTTTGCCTTTGACAAACATTCAGCGGCATATGCAGAGAAGAGAAGAGCGAACAAAACTGAGACTAAAGCTAAGGAGGTTTAATTATGGCAAATCCAGCAAACAACGAAATTCGTTATCTAAATCCTCCTACTGTTGAGGTTAAAAAGAAAAAGTACCGCCGCTTTAAAAAATCAGGCATTAAGTACATTGACTACAAAGACGCTGAGTTTTTGAAGAAGTTTCTCAATGAGCAGGGTAAGATTCTTCCCCGCCGTCTTACAGGAACATCTCTGAAATTTCAGAAGAAAGTTTCTCAGGCTGTTAAGCGTGCAAGACACCTTGCTTTGCTGCCATACGTTACAGATTTAATGAAATAAGCAAAGGAGAGAGATAATATGGAAATTATACTAATACAGGATGTTCCTAATTTAGGTCATAAAGACGATATCGTTACTGTGCGTAACGGATATGCAACAAATTATCTGATTCCTAAGGGTTTTGCGAAAATGGCAACCCCTTCTGCAAAAAAGATGCATGCCGAAAACCTAAGACAGAGAGCTCATAAAGAGGCAAATATCAGAGCTGAAGCATCTGCTCAGGCAGCCAAGCTTGAAGGCTCACAAGTTATTATAGCAACTAAAGTAAGTTCAACCGGTAAGATATTCGGATCGGTTAACAATATTCAGGTTGCGGAGGCTCTTGCTGCCAAAGGATTTGAAATAGACAGAAGAAATATCACTATTCTTGGTGAAGAATCTGTTAAAGAGATTGGCGTATATGATGCAGTTGTTAAATTTTACAAAGAGATCAAAGCTAATATCAAAATCGAAATTACTGCAGAAGATTAATCATTCCGCAAATTTTGAAAATAATACGAAAGCTGTCTTAGGGCAGCTTTTTTTTACAGAGAGCTGTAAAAATATATTCAAATTATTGAACAACAACCGATCTTTATTATTATATTTGATAAATCTACCAAAATTAATCTGGATATGAAAAGGAAATTACTAACATTGACACTCCTGCTGATTACAGCAGTGTCATTCTCACAGAATCAGCCAGAAGGGAGCAAATATGGCCCCTTCCTGACAAATAAATTTTTCGACAACTGGTTTATTTCAGCCGGTGGTGGTATACAATGGATGTATGGAGAGCACGATACAAAAGCATCGTTTAAAAATAGAATCTCGCCAGCAATAGACATTTCGCTAGGTAAATGGATTACTCCTTCAATAGGAATAAGAGGCCAGTTTGGCGGCTTCACTATGAAAGGTCTCTCTATTGACCCAACAGCAAAATTCATCGAAGGTCCTTCTGCTGATTGCGCCGGATGTTTTGAAGAGAAGTTTAACTTCTTTAATCTTCACGGTGATCTAATGTGGAATCTATCTAACACAATAGGAGGTTACAGACAAGATCGTATTCTGGAATTCATTCCATTCCTTGGAGTTGGTTATGCCCGTTCATATAAGGAAAATGTTAATCCTGTTTACAAAGAGGCATCTGCAACAGTAGGACTGCTTAACAAAATTCGCCTTTCTCAGGCTGTCGATTTCAATGTTGAGCTTAAAGCACTGTTGGTAAATGACAGGTTCGACGGTTATGAAGTCGGTCAGGGTATTGAAGAGCTTGTATCTGCAACTATCGGTTTTACATACAACTTCAAAAAGAGAGGTTTTGACAAATATGTTGAACCTATACCTTGCGATTACTCTCCTTACACTTCAAAAATTTCAGCTCTCGAGCAGAAAATTGCAGACGCAGATGCTAAAGCCAGTAAACTTGCATCTGACCTTGCAAACGAAAAGAATAAAAAACCAGAGGTTATTAAGTCAGTTGAGTACATAGCATCTCCAATTGCAATATTCTTCCCTATCAATCAGTCTAGGCTGACAGATATGGACCTGATCAATCTTGGTACCTTCGCAGAGGCTGTTAAGAAAACAGGTAAGACATACAAGATTATGGGATCTGCCGACAAAGCTACAGGCAGCAAAAAAATTAATCTTAAACTTAGTCAGGATCGTGCAAACAGTGTTTACAATGCACTTGTAAATAAATTTGGAGTAAACGCTTCACAACTTCAGGTAATTGCAAAAGGTGACGAAAACGAACCTTTCGACAAGCCGGTTTTGAATCGTGTTGTAATTCTCGAATAATTACCAACTCATTACTTAGAGAAGACTGTCCGCACGGACAGTCTTTTTTTGTTACAACGGTTCATAATTTTATATAACTTAGTGCTATAAAATATTTACAATGAAAACATCAGAAAATAAATCAGATGTAACCGGCGAACAGCCTTTTAAAGGAGTATGTCTTAACGGATTTCTTATGATCTTTTTGGACCTTATTCTCATTGCAGTGTCAGTTGCACTTATGTTTCAAACCGAACTTCTCGGAGATTGGATTATAATCCTTTCAATTATCGGGTTCATGTCCTCTATGCTTTTATGGGCGGGCTTCATGCAGCTTGAGCCAAATGAAGCAAGAGCCATGGTATTTTTTGGCAAGTATAAAGGAACCTTCAAAATGACAGGCTTTTTTTGGGTTAACCCATTTACGGCAAAGAAGAAGCTTTCACTAAGAGCGCGAAATCTTGATGTTAAACCAATAAAGGTTAATGATAAAGCAGGAAATCCGATTATGATTGGCTTGGTGCTTGTCTGGAGACTCAGGGATACCTACAAGGCAATGTTTGAAATAGACGCACAAACAATGGCAAGGTCGGGTGTTCAGCCTGGCGCAGTCTCAGGTGATCAGACAGTTGGTAACAGAATGAACGCATTTGAAAATTTTGTCAAGGTTCAGTCAGATGCGGCACTAAGGCAGGTTGCGGGACAATATGCCTATGATGACAACGAAGTTGCAGAAAGTCAGTTGACTCTAAGAGGTGGTGGTGAGGAAATTAACCAGCAGTTGGTTAATGAACTAAATAATCGGCTAAGTATGGCCGGTATAGAGGTGTGTGAAGCCAGAATCAATTACCTTGCCTATGCACCTGAGATTGCTGCAGTGATGTTGAGACGTCAACAGGCTTCGGCTGTTATTGCTGCCAGAGAAAAGATTGTTGAGGGCGCTGTTTCAATGGTTAAAATGGCACTTGAAAAAATCGATAGCGAAGGAATTGCAAAGTTTGACAAAGATGCGAAAGTTAAAATGGTTTCAAACCTGCTTGTAGTTCTATGTGCTGACGAGGCTGCACAACCAGTAATTAATACAGGAGATTAATTTCAATAAAACAAAAATCTATTGTTGAAGAAATAATAACCCCTACAGCAAAAGATAAATATTAAACAGAATAACTAATGTGTTTAGTTAAGTAACTAATAAAGATAGTTGCATAACTAAATATATTAGTTATATTTGTATTGTAAACATTTGCTGTAAATTTATATACTTCTTAAAGTATCAAGAAATGAACAAATTAACAATAAAAGAAGAGGAGATAATGTCTTTCTTCTGGAATAACGGGCCTCTTTTTGTTAGAGAAATAGTTGATCTTTACCCTGAACCCAAACCCCATTTTAATACTATTTCAACAAATGTAAGGAGTTTGGAAGAGAAGGGTTTTTTGTCACATACATCTTACGGTAATACCTTTAAGTATTTTCACATAATTGAAGAGCAAGACTACAAAAGAGGGACCTTGCTTAATGTAGTAAACAAATATTTTAAAAATTCATACCTGGGCCTGGTATCATCATTTATCGAAGAGGATAAAATTTCAATAGATGAATTGAAAAAATTAATTGAGAAGGCAGAGAATAGTAAAACAGATTAGTTGAAGATATGGGATATTTTCTGGTATACATACTCAAGTCATCATTGTGCCTTGCGGCTTTCTACCTTTTTTACAAACTACTGCTAAGTCGGGACACTTTTCACCGTTTTAACAGGGTGGTACTATTATCAATCTTCATGCTGGCAGTAATCATTCCGTGGATTAATATTCCTGCAAATAAGGATTTTTCATATCCCGCAATATCATTAAACATTGAACATCTGTTAGAGCTGGCCAACTTTAACGAGCAAAGTAATAGTGTCAATGATACATCACACCTCCAACTTGCAAATCTATGGGCCTCCATGGTAACTCTTTTGTATTTAGCCGGAGTTGCCGTTACATTGTTATTCTCATTAATATCTATGATAATGATGATGAGAATGCTTTCAGGCAAAGGAGTTCAAAAAATTAAAACGGAAAACAGTGTTATTATTATAATTCATAAAGAAAAAACGGCACCCTTTTCATGGATGAAATACATAGCCATCGCGGAGCTGGATTACAAAGAAAACGGCAAGGAGATAATCTGCCATGAGATGGCCCACATCAAAGGGAGGCACTCATTAGATTTGATTTTATGTGAAATAGTGAAAAGCTTGCATTGGTTTAATCCAGCCTCGTGGCTTTTAAAACGCGAACTTAAAAACATTCATGAATATCAGGCAGATAATGCTGTAATTTTAGAAGGAACAAACGCTCAACAATATCAACTATTATTAATTAAAAAAGCTGTTGGCGACAGGCTCTACACTATAGCCAACAGCTTTAATCACAGTAAACTTAAAAACAGAATTACCATGATTTCAAAAAGAAGATCAAACTTGTGGGCAACACTTAAAGTATTATATGTGTTGCCATTATCATTGGTTGCCGTAGCAGCCTTTGCAACAGAAGAGGTGTCTTTGGCACTTGCACCTGTATCTGAATTCAAAATTACAGATTTTATTCAGACAGACACAACAAAAACCAAAAAGAGAACAATTGAGATTAAAGCGACAAAAAAAGAGGTAAAAGTTTCCGGGAGTTCACACCATGATACATTATTCATCATAAAGTCTGCAGGGGACACCTCGAAAATTAGTATTAAAAAAGAGATAAACGTTTTTGTTTACGATTCAGATACTCTGAAGAATCACAAGTTTAAAAACAACTCAGATTCCAATGTCAAGGTTGCAGCATTTACATCTAAATCCGGCGATAGCGTTAATGTAATTGTTTTTGTTGACGGAGTCGAGAAAGATATTGAAATTATCAAACAAATTGATTCTAAAGATATTAAAGAAGTTAAAGTTTTTAAAGGGTCAAAAGCTGTGACAGAGTATGGACAGAGGGCAAAAAATGGTGTTATTGTAGTGACTACAAAAAAAGAAAACTCGGCAGAAATTAAATTGAATGATGAGAAGGTGATTGTGAAAATGTCTGATAAAGATGCCAATCCTCTTTATGTTATTGATGGAGTTATTCAGGAAAAAGCAACTCTCGATAAAATTGACCCAAAAACCATCTCCTCAATTAAAGTTCTTAAAGGCGATGCGGCAATAAATGAGTACGGAGATAGAGGGAAGCAAGGAGTTGTAATTATTACCCTAAAAAAGTAAAATAAAAGCATTTAACCCAATTATTTTTGTAACTTTGAAGACTCTTTTTTCAAACGAGTATTAAAAAAGTCACTATAATGAAACAAGATCTTCAAATTTCGGAACTTATAAAGAAAGAAGAAAACCGTCAGCTGCACGGAATCGAGTTGATAGCTTCAGAAAATTTTGTAAGTCCCCAGGTACTTGCCGCACTAGGCTCTGTGCTTACAAATAAGTATGCTGAGGGGTATCCGGGAGCCAGATATTACGGAGGGTGCGAGGTTGTAGATATGGTTGAACAACTTGCGATTGACCGTCTATGCCAGCTCTTTGGTGCAGAGTATGCCAATGTACAGCCCCATTCGGGAGCTCAGGCAAATATGGCTGTTTTTATGGCTTGTCTCAAGCCGGGAGATACCTTTATGGGTCTGGACCTTGCTCACGGTGGTCACCTTACTCACGGCTCTCCGGTAAACATGTCAGGGATGTGGTATAATGCTGTTGCTTACCAGGTAAGCGAAGAGACAGGAACCATTGACTATGATGAAATGGAGAGAAAGGCTCTGGAGCACAAACCAAAAATGCTTATTGGTGGTGCCTCTGCGTATTCAAGAGAGTGGGATTGGGCTCGTATGCGTGAAATTGCAGATAAGGTTGGCGCAATATTTCTGGTTGACATGGCTCATCCGGCAGGTCTTATTGCAGCCGGTCTGCTTGAAAACCCTGTAAAACATGCTCATATTGTTACATCTACTACACATAAGACATTAAGAGGCCCACGCGGCGGCATTATACTTATGGGTAAAGATTTTGAGAATCCATTTGGAATTAAAACGCCTAAAGGAGAGACCAAGATGATGTCAGCAGTTCTTAACTCAAGTGTCTTCCCCGGAATTCAGGGAGGCCCACTGGAGCATTGTATAGCTGCAAAAGCGGTTTCGTTTTTTGAAGCATTGCAACCGGAATTCAAGTTATATCAGATACAGGTCCAGAAAAATGCTGCCGCAATGGCTGCTGCCTTTGTTGAAAAAGGATACAAAGTTATATCAGGAGGGACAGATAACCATCTTATGCTTATTGACCTCAGAAGTAAATTTCCTGAGCTTACCGGTAAGGTTGCAGAAAAGGCACTGGTAACAGCAGATATCACTGTAAATAAGAACATGGTTCCCTTTGACAGCAGGTCTCCTTTCCAAACATCAGGTATTCGCGTAGGCACTCCTGCAATTACATCAAGAGGCTTGATTGAGAAGGACATGCCATTCATCGTTGACCTCATTGATAAAGTGCTTTCAAACCTTGGTAACGAAACTGCAATTGCAGAGGTTAGAGAAACAACCAGGAAGAAGATGCATGGTTTACCACTAAACATCTGGTAAATTTCCGCGCCGGTTTCAGTCAGACTCGTTCTTGATTAGCACTGTCTCAGTAGTTGTCTCTTTTTTAATGACCGTTGGATCGTTAGATTCTGTTTCGATTCCCTCTACTTCAATTTTCGCCTCTTCAGGCGGTTTGGGTTCGCGTGTTTTGATTATTATATCGGGAATTTCAGGGGTTATTTTGAAGAATCTGCTGGTTTGTCCATAAGTGGGTAATGAAACGGTAAGAATTTGCGATCGTTCTGATTTTCTTATTATTCTGTTACATACTGCAAATCTGTCAGCAGGTCTTTCGCTATCTCTAAGGTTGAAGCCTTTGAGTCTCTTCCTGGAGGGTTCCAGATCAATTATCGGATATAGAACGCTTTTTGCGTTATCAATATAGTGGGCCTTTTCAAGATTCTGATCGACAATCCTTGCAGTCATGGTTTTACACTCTTTGTGATTCATCGTTGTCAAAATGCTGTCTTCGGCAATGAAAACCAGCAGATTAATTCCTCCAAATGCATCAACCCTTGACAATTCACCCTCTTTGAAATGTAAGATGATATCTGTCCCCTTTAACTGATTATAGTGAAGAGAGTCCTCTTTAGCCATAGCAAAGGCATTAGATAAAAACTCAACCTTGCGAAGCTTCTTATTGTCAATAACCAGCTGGATACTGTCTGATGTAAACTGGTTTTTATCGTTCCACATGACTGGTTCTTTGAACATGCGAACAATTGAGTCGATAGAGTTAAATATTAGTGAGTCGCACTTTCCTTGCAGGTTGCTTCTGTGAAAGCGTACATTTTTATTGGCCAGAATAAATCTGATCAAAGTAGAATCTACTGCCGGTAAGGTGTCTTTTATGTTTTTCAATGCAAGACTATCTTTTATTTTTAAAAGAGTGTCTGCAATAATTTTATCCCGGGCACTGTTAATTCTTAAACTGTCCGGTATGTTTATAAGATCACCTTTGGCAATAGTAAGTGTGTCAGAGGTTGAGTTTGTGGCCGAACTGGTTCTTTGCCGGGATGATGTGTTTTGTCTTCTCTGTTGCTGGGGAGGAGGTAGTTGTTTGTTCTCAGTAATATTTTCAGTTTTTCCTGCTGGAGGTGTTGGTTTGCTGCGCATTGCAGCAATAGGATCAATTTTGCTCTGATCGTACCTCTTTTTTGATTGAGCGACTGTTGCCGAGTCGGCAAGATATCTTGGAACAGAGTTATAAAGCATTGTGTCTGCCGCTATAAAGAGTGTGTCCGGCTTATTATCTTCAATAGAGTAAAAAGCAATGGAAGGGTTGTTATAGAGCTTTGCAAAGGCAGGTTCCCTGGAATACCGGGCGAAATCAGAAAAGATTATCAGAGATTGAACAGTATCAAGAATCTGGACATTCTGAGACAATTCAGCGTTACCTTCCGGTGCGTTGTAAAAAATCCTCTCTGCCCAGACTTCGGTTTTGGGATCAAGAAGGTAAACACTCTTTTCAAAATTATAAAGCTCTTTCTCTCGTTCATACCAACCGTTTCCGGCTCTTAGATATGAATCGTTTTGCCATATTGAAGTTTGTCCTAAAAATTCTGCTCTGTTTTCATTGGCGTAATAGGCCAGGGAGTCAGACTTAAGCACCAGAGAATCGGACATCATCTCAACATTTTTGAGAAACTTGAATTTCTCAATTTTTGAATCGTAGTAACCGTAATTACTCTCTATTATATTGCCATCCTTGTCAATCATGGCACCTCCATCGTAGAACCACGCAACACTGTCTTTTGTATTGAAATCAAGATAGAAGGTTCTCAACCGGTTACTATCCCTATCCATTAGCTCAACAATGTGGCCTCTTACTTTAGCCAGAGAGCTGTCGGCAATATAATGGATTCTGTCACCGGAAAGAGAGGTGTTGTTCTGAATTATTTTTACATTTCCTATTGCATCAACAGTATTAAGACTTACGTCCCAAATAGCTGTATCACAAATAATAAGGGTGTTGTTATGTAGGAATTGAGCGGGTCCGGTTATCCTCCTGATGTTTCTGGATTCATTCTGGTACATCTCAGCCGTATTGGCCTTAATGAGTCGTACATACCTCTCCTCTTGAAGGTTTTGCTGGCCCTTCAGTGGAATTGCAACAATCAGAAAAAGCAGAAGAAATGTAGTGTTTATTCTCATTTAAGCCATCCATCTTTGAGGAAGGGACAATTTTGGAATAAAGGGTCTATCCTTATAAATGTTGTCTCCTTTTTCTTCTCTATGAATTTCATTATTTCATCCATAGCTGCCTTGTTTTTTGCTTCGTTAAGAAGCTCATTGTAGTCATCCTTAAAGTTGGCAACATGAGAAGGGATAATCTTCTCCAGCATTATAATCTTGTAAACGATATTCCCGCTTTGCCCTTCATCGTCAGTTGTTTCAAAAGGCTCAGAAATTTCGCCCTCTTTAAGATCTTTAATAATGTTATAGTCTGACGGTTTCAATTGGTCTTTAATAAAATAGGCTGAACCTGAATATTTATCTGATACTAAGCCTCCGTTCACAAACGATTTGATATCATGTGAAAACTTTCTGGCAGCATGCTCAAATGTGATGCTGTCTTTTACAAGAAGAGTTTTGATACTGTCAAGTTTATTGAATGCCTTTGATCTGTCATCGTTATTAAATTCGGGTCTGAGGAGGATGTGTCTGGCATTAAACATTTCGCCCTCTTTCTTAATCATCTGTATAAGGTGAAACCCATATTCGGTCTCTACTATCTGTGATACCTGACCCTCTTTCAAGGCCATTGCTGCGTCTGAGAAGGCAGGTAAATACAATGTCTTTGATGCCATTCCAAGCTCTCCGCCCCTGGCTGAATTACTTGGATCTTGTGAATAGAGTGTTGCCAGTGTACTGAATCGTTCTCCCTTCATAATCCTTTCACGAAACTCCAGCAGCCTCTCTTTAACAGCAATTACAGCTCCCTCTTTGTCAGGGTACTGAACTATATGGCGATATTTGTATTGAGTTGAAATTACGGGCAGTGAATCAGGATGGCTGTTTTTGTAAAATTTCTCAACATCTGAGGGGCTCAGATCCGGAGCTTTAGCTGCCACATTACCTCTCATCTCCTGAGTAAGAAATTGTTCTGTTAATGCCTCTCTCCACTCCTCCCTTAGCCTGAAAAGTGGTTTTTTGAAATACTCCTCTGCGGCTTTCTCTCCTCCAAGTTTTGAAAGTACATCAGCAATTCTTCTGCTCAACTCGCTCTCAACCTGTGATGGGTTAGCCGTTAAGCTGTCAAGACGTGCCTGTGTGAGAAAGAGTTTCTGAATAAGCATGTTCTCGAGAACATTGCATCTGATATTTCTGTCAGATGTAATACCCTGAAGCATCATCATCTGTACCTCGGCTTCCAATGCAGAGAGCTGAATCATATCGTTTCCTATAAGGGCAATGGTTTTGTCAATAAGCCCTTTTTCATATCTCTGTGAAAATGCTGGGGAAACCGATAGTATTGCTGCTGTTACAACAATTGTTTTTAAAATGCTATTTTTCATTTCGGGTATTATCGTTTATGTTCAGTTTTATTTTATTGTTTTCCAAGGCCTCTTTGATAAGATCCTTTTCAAGTCCTGCTATAAGAGCCTGTTTCCTGCGGCTTATAATAATCTCTTTAATTCTTGGAAGATAGTACTCAAATGGTGGGTTACCGTTTGGGGCTATCCTCTGAGGAAAATAGGCAAAATAGCTGTAAAGAGAGTCCTGAGCTTCGATATATGAAGCTGATTTTAGCATCTCTTCGCACCTGTATAAATCTAAAGGCAATTCTCTTGCCACAAATGAGAGATCAACCCATTTATTGTTAAAATTGTTGTATCTCTCCGCTGAATTGTAGCTTATTCTCTCCAATTCGTCAATATCTTCAAGCGCGTCAGTTCTGTACATGCTCCTTAATCTGGATAGATTGGGTGATGATGAAGAGATCTTAATTACTCTGGCTTTTACAACAGAGTTGTTAACAGTAATGGTACCTGAATTCTCCTGGTAGTATGCCCTTGCTTCCTGATCTGAAACCAGGGTGTCAAGACGTTTTTCTATATATTGCTTTTCGTATCGGTAAACAAGAAGAGAGGTTCTGTAATCCCGCAGCTCCCCCTCAACATCTTTGTCAGACTTTGAGAGTTCTGCCTCTGCCTTTGACAGCAAAAGATATTTAAGTGCCCATGAATTAATATACTGGCGTACCATCATGATGCTGTCGCTGTATGAAGTTCCGGGGGGGATAAGGTTTTTAATATCCTCTTTATAAAGATAGTTTTCACCAACGCGGGCAACAACTACGTCACCTGAGCGGAACTCCAGCAAATTGCAGGAGGTTACTGTCAGAAGAAGCGCAATGGCCGCGAATAATTTCATCTATCTTGTGTAGTTTGGCGATTCTCTTGTTATTGTTACATCGTGAGGGTGGTTCTCAATAACACCTGCCGCTGTAATTCTTACAAACTGAGCGTTGCGTAGTTCTTCGATATTTTTTGCTCCGCAATATCCCATTCCGGCACGAAGGCCTCCAACAAGTTGATATACAACTTCACTTAAGGTGCCTTTATAAGCTACCTGTGCTACAATTCCTTCTGGAACCAGTTTTTTAATATCCTCCTCCATATCCTGGAAATATCTGTCTTTGGAGCCTTGTTGCATCGCCTCGAGTGAACCCATTCCACGATATGATTTGAATTTTCTTCCGTTAAGAATGATTGTATCTCCGGGTGACTCTTCAACTCCGGCAAAAAGTGAGCCTGCCATAATTGTGCTTGCCCCACCTGCAAGAGCCTTTACAATATCTCCTGAGTATCTTATTCCTCCGTCAGCAATAATTGGGATGCCTGTGCCTTTAAGTGCCTCGGCAGCAAGCATTATTGCAGTTAATTGTGGTACACCTACTCCGGCTATTACACGTGTTGTGCAGATAGATCCCGGGCCTATGCCAACTTTTACCCCGTCAACGTTACACTCTGCAAGAGCTTTGGCTGCTGCAGCTGTGGCAATGTTTCCGGCAATAAGCTGAATTCCTGGGAAGGCCTTTTTAATTTTCTTAATTGTTTCAAGAACTCCCACCGAATGGCCATGAGCAGTGTCAACCACAATTGCGTCTGTGTCAACAGAAACAAGTTTTTCCACCTTTATAAGGGTGTCTGAACTTACTCCCACTGCTGCGGCTACTCTCAGCCGTCCCTTAAGGTCTTTACTTGCCTGAGGGTTATCTTTGATTTTTGTAATGTCCTTATATGTCAGGAGCCCTATTAATATTCCGTTTTCGTCAATAACGGGGAGTTTTTCAATCTTGTGATTTTTTAGAATTAACGAAGCCTGCTGTAGATCTGTTCCTCTGCCTGCCGTAACCAGATTCTCTTTTGTCATAACCTCCGAGATAGGAGTTTTCATGTTGTCAATGAACCTTAGGTCTCGGTTGGTTACTATACCAATCAGACGCCTCACTTGGTCAACAACCGGAATTCCCCCGATTTTATTCTCCTTCATAAGGAAAAGAGCATCTCCAACCGTACCCTCCTTATTGATAGTTATGGGGTCATATATCATTCCGTTTTCAGCCCTTTTTACCTTTTTCACATGATCCATCTGCATTTCGATGGACATGTTTTTATGAATGACTCCGATTCCTCCTTCGCGTGCAATTTCTATTGCAAGGGCTGCTTCGGTAACTGTATCCATTGCTGCGGATACAACCGGCGAGTTAATCCTGATCTCTCTGGAAAACTGGGCGCTCACATCTACATCTCTGGGAAGTACCTCACTTCTTGCAGGAACAAGAAGCACATCATCGAAGGTAAGTCCTTCGGGAATAATTATGTTGGCAGTTGATTGCATAAGTGTGTTTATTATAATCTGCAAAGATAATTAAAAAATAGTTACTGCCCGTAGAGCCTCGATTGAAATGTATCCCGCTCCTCCAATCGTTTTTCGAGCATTCTGATCAGCTCGACATTTCGTATAAAACCCCATGGATTGTTTTTCACAAATCTTGGGGGCATCTCTCCGGCAAAACGTTCAATATATACATCGGGCCTTAGAAGTTCCAGAATGTCAATAAAAAAGTCAATGTATTGTTCAAGGCCAAATTGGTAAAAGTCACCCGGATTTTCTTGAAAGTCCTTTTCCATTGCGGTGCCTGTTACAATCTGGAGCTGGTGAAATTTTACTGACTGCAAAGGGAGTCTGTTGATCTCACCGGCAACAGCCAACATCTGTTTCGGAGTCTCTCCGGGCAGTCCTAAAATAAAGTGAGCCCCCTGATCGATACCGTATGAGGCGGTTTTAAAGATCGCCTCAACTGCCTGATTATAGTTATGACCTCTGTTTATTCTTTCAAGTGTTGTGTCGTATATTGATTCTATACCATATTCAACAACCACAATTCTCTCTTTGGCAACCTCTGCCAGATATTCAAGTTTAGCATCATCTATGCAATCCGGCCTTGTCCCTAATACTATTCCTGACACAAGGGGGTGCTCAAGAGCCTCCCCGTATAACAGCTTCAGCTTTTCCAGGGGAGCATTTGTGTTGGAAAATGGCTGAAAGTAAGCAAGGTACTTTTCAGCTGTTCTGTATCTTCTCCTGTGAAATTCTATTCCCTCGTTCAGCTGTAGAGTTATGCTTTTATCAGGGGTGCTGTATGACGGGTGAAATGCTTCGTTGTTGCAATATGTACACCCTCCCACAGCTACGGTACCATCTCTGTTGGGACATGAAAACCCTGCGTCAATCACAATTTTTTGCAGGCGACTGCCATACTTCTCCTTGTGATATCCAACATAGGTGTTAAATCTTCTGTTGCCGGCGAATCTCATTTTTGGCAGGTTACATTAAAACCTTTATTACTGCCTTTTTAATTTTGCCTGTTCCTATAAGAGGGGCATGAGCATCATAGGGGAATACTATTGCTATGTTTCCCGGACCAAGGGTGACAAAACTCTCAGGCTCCTCTTCAAGAAAAGCAATATCTTTATCTCTATCGTAAGAGGTGTTATCTCCCATGCATCTGCCTCTATCCCTCAACCCTATTGTCTCTGTTCCATCTATTAAGATATGTACATCAATATATGAGTCATGAACCTCCAGTTTGGGAAGTTCAAGTCCTTTGGCCTCCCCCTCCCATATGGTGCAGTAAACCTCTCTCCCCTTTATAGGGTATTCTCCTGCTTCCAAAGACTCAGGAGGGTTCTTTTTTAGAAATTCGTATGCCGCAGCAAATCTGGAGTGGAGGTTTAGATACCTCTCAAAACCTTTCAAAGAATCGACTATCATTATTAAAGAAATTTCTGCAAATATAGTATCTTTGTAAGGATATACTAACCCCATAAAGTTTAAACCGCTATGAATAAATTTTTTAAGATTGCATTAACGGGACTGCTTTTTGTCTCTTTAATGGGCATGGCAAAAGCCCAGGGATACGATGGCAAGCATGAATGGAGAGCAGTATGGATTGCAACTGTAAATAATATCGATTGGCCATCAAAGCCGGGCCTTAGCTCTGAGCAGCAACAAAAAGAGTTAATTGAATATTTTGACCTTTTCAAAAAGCTGAACATGAATGCCGTAGTGCTTCAAATCAGACCTACAGCTGATGCATTTTATGTCTCAAAACATGAGCCCTGGTCGATTTATCTTACAGGAGACCAGAAAAAGGGGCCTGTGCCACACTATGACCCATTGGAATTTGCAATAAAAGAGGCGCATAAAAGAGGAATGGAGTTACACGCATGGTTGAATCCATACAGAGTAAGTCAGGATACAGCAAATATCAAAGAGATGAATCCGGACCACCTCTACAATAAAAGACCGGATCTTTTTGTAAGACATGGCAAGAAGCTATACTTCGATCCTGCATTTCCTGAAACCAGAGAGTTTCTTGTAAAGATTATTAAAGATATTGTAATAAGATATGATCTTGACGGTATTCACTTTGACGACTATTTTTATCCCAATAACGATTTTGAAGACTCAAAATCTTTTGCATCACATAACAGAGGCTACAAAGCAGAAGATAAGATGGCTTGGAGAAGAGAGAATGTCGATCTGGTAATTGAGATGCTTCGTGATACAATTAAGTCTGTTAAACCTTATGTTAAGTATGGTATAAGCCCTTACGCTGTCTGGAGAAACAAGAGGGAAGACCCAAGAGGCTCAGATACAAAAAGTTATAGTTACACCAATTATGACCATTTGCATGCAGATCTTTTGCTGTGGATGGAAAAGGGCTGGCTGGACTATGTTCTGCCTCAGCTCTATTTTAATATTGGTTACGAAGCGGCCGACTTTAATGTGCTGGCAAATTGGTGGCAGGATTACAGTTATGGAACTCCGGTTTATGCCGGGCTTGGAACCTACCGACTTGAGAAAGATGCCCGCATTCCTGACTGGCGCTCAGCTGAGCAGATAAAAATGCAGGCGGAGTTGATAAGAACCATGCCGGCTTATCAGGGAGCCTGTTATTTCAATGCAAAGAATTTTAAAGAGAACCGTTTAGGCATAAATGAGGTGATTCAGAAATTGTACCCAAATCCTGCACTTGTTCCGGCATTAATCGGATTCCCTGTTGATCCTCCTGTATCTCCTGTAACTGCTCATGCCCAATTAAGTGATGGTAAGATGACCTTTACTTGGAAGAGCGCAGCAAAATATCACATAGTTTACCGCTTTAACAAGGGCGAAAAGGCCGACTTCTCAAAAGGAAGCGCCATTATTGCACTAACCGGAGAAGACTCCTTTACAATTCCGGCAAAAGTTGATGAGAACTATGAATATTATGTATCTGCCCTAGATAGATTATATAATGAAAGCAAACCGGTAAAGGTTCAGAAAAGATAATCCCCCAAAATAAAAACATATGAGAAAAGTACTTATTATTTTAATTACGGCCCTTTTTGCCATCTCCTGTACATCAACAGGGAAAAAAGAGAAGATTGAAAAGCAGTTTGATGAGATTTCACAACTCGTGAAACAGGAGTTTGCTCCTGACAGAAGAGAGAAGACTTTCGAACCTGTAATTATTGTATCTGATGATGTAAAAACATTAGTACTCAAAGGTTCAACCACAGAGCCACAAGCAAAAGAAGCGTTGCTTACCAGGTTGATTGAGAATAAAATAGAGGTGCTCGATAGTATGAAGCTACTGCCTGATGTTGCTCTTGGTGATAAAACATACGGAATCACCAGTCAGTCGGTAATCAATTTCAGATATGGTTCAGGATATTCAAATGAGTCTGCTACCCAGACAATCATGGGAACACCACTCCGAATTCTTGAGAAGAAAGGCGGATGGACAAGAGCAATTACTCCGGAAGGATACATTGCATGGGTCTCTTCGGGAAGTATTCAGCCGATGAACGAAACTGAGTACAATGCTTGGACAGCTGCTCCCAAATTAATTGTTACAACACACTACACCCTTTTCAGAGAGACACCTTCGGAAAACGGAGCTGTTGTTTCGGACGGAGTATGGGGAAACATTGTGCGTGCTGACGGAGCATCCGGAAATTACAACAAGGTTATTTTACCTAACGGAAAGGTAGCTTTTGTTCTAAAAGCACATACAGCTGAATTATCAAAATGGATTGCTTCAAGAAATCCGTCAGCAGATAATATTTTAACTACCGCTTCTCAGTTTCTGGGCTTCCCTTATATGTGGGGAGGAACATCAGTTAAGGCGATGGATTGCTCCGGCTTTACTAAAACTGTATTTTATCTGAATGGTGTAATACTCGAAAGAGATGCCTCACAACAGGCACTAACCGGAGAGGGCGTTGAAATTACCGAGAAATTTGAAAACCTTCAAAAGGGAGATCTTCTTTTCTTCGGTTCAAAGGCAACACCAGAAAGAAAAGAGAGGATTACCCATGTGGGCATATACATTGCAAACGGTGAATTTATCCACTCAGCAACATCGGTTAAGATAAATTCTCTTATTCCTGATTCACATAACTACTATGATGGAAGCAACCGTCTGGTAAGAGTGCAGAGGCTAATTACAAAGATAGACCAGGATCCCGGAATCGTTTCGATAGCAAAACATCAGTGGTATTTTAATTAATGTGCGTAAAATGATGAACAATAAGATAACAACAAGAAGAACCTTTATTAAGTCGGCGGGTTTACTTACAGCCGCTGCTGCATTTTTCAATCCTGCAGAGCTTTTCTCACAAAGAAGGGGTGCTGCGCAGGTTTCCGGCAGTAAAAAATTAACACTTAAATGGCTCCCTTTCGACGCTCTTCTCAGGCATCCATTTACCATTGCCGGCTTTACAAGGACAACCACTCCTATAGTCTTAACTGAAATTTCCTGGGACGGATTCACCGGATACGGAGAGGCTTCTATGCCTCCTTACCTTGGAGAGACGCAAGCCTCAGCAATGGAGTTCCTCAAAAAGGTTGACTTGTCCAGATTCAATAATCCTTTCCAGATTCAGGACATTCTTGCATATGTAGATTCAATCGCCATAAACAATACCGCAGCAAAGGCTGCTGTAGACATTGCGCTTCATGATCTTGTAGGTAAAATATTGGGACAACCCTGGTGGAAAATCTGGGGATTCAATGCTGCAACAACCCCAAATACCTCTTTCACAATCGGACTTGACACAGAAGAGGTGGTTATTCAAAAGACCAAAGAGGCTGCTCCGTACAATGTGCTTAAGGTAAAACTCGGGGTTAACGATGCAACTGACAGAATGATGGTTAACACTATTCGCAAGGTTACAGACAAACCTATGTATGTTGATGTTAATCAGGGATGGAAAGACAAACATTACGCTCTTGACATGATTCATTGGTTAAAGGAACAGAACATTACGATGGTTGAGCAGCCTATGAATAAGCTGTGGCTTGACGAGACAGCCTGGGTAACAGAGAGGAGCCCGCTTCCTATTATTGCAGACGAATCTTGCCAAAGATTAACCGATGTGCAGAAACTTAAGGGTGCTTTCCATGGTATTAACATTAAATTAATGAAGTGTACCGGTATGAGAGAGGCAAGAGAGATGATTTCGCTTGCAAAGGCTCTTAAAATGAGACTTATGATTGGCTGTATGACAGAAACATCGTGTGCGATTTCTGCCGCAGCTCAGCTTGCTCCAGAGACAGAATGGGCAGATCTTGATGGTAATTTGTTGATATCCAATGATCTTTATAGTGGGGTGAAGATAGTGGATGGTAAGATTACCCTCAATGATAAACCTGGAATTGGCATAGTCAAAATCTGATATTAAAATATTTTATTACCTTTGCCCCCCAAACAAAAGAGAATTATGGCAAGTTTAAGAGTAATCAAAAAAGATATTGACTATCTTGTATCAGAGGTAATTTCTGATTGCTGGACATTTCTTTACATTAATCCTGATAAAAAGGCAGAAGATGTAGTTGAAATTATCAACGATGCAATCACACTAAGAAATGGGCTTTTCGAAAGGGTAAACACACCTGTTAAAGAGAATGCCAAAGCACATTTTAAGGCTATCAACCAGGACCTTCTTACCGGTGTTGATGCTTTGTTTCAGAGAATGAGTGCATTGACAAAGTAGACATTTGTCAAATAATGAATTCATAAAAGAGGGTGACTAAAAAGAGATTTTTAGTTTCCCTCTTTTCTTTTTCTATGCAACCTGTTTTTTTATAAAAAAGATGATTATTTCAGTTGAGCCATTGATTCTTTGTTGAAAAAGCAGATTTTGAGGTCTATTATTGTCAATATTGAGCACCTTGCCGGCATATTTTCTTAGATTATGTGCTAATGCAATAAGTCCGAACTCTACTGATACTTTAGGGAGCGTTTTTAACATAAATCGTTTGAAGCCACAATTGTATTTGATCTGTCCGAATACAGCTTCGGGCTCAATTGGCCTTTTACTTCTGTGAATTAGTCCCTTTTCGCTGGTCAATAACTCCCTTACGAGTTGCTTTTGTTTCATCAGGTTGAGGTTAGCTTCGTAAATTCTGTTCCCTTTTGCTTTTGTACACACACCCTTGATAGGACATCTGGAACAGTCTTGTGCCATATATATGCGATATTCTCCAATATATCCATTTTCACTTTTTCTTTGTCTTTTCCCTATATATGTCATGTGCTGGCCCATTGAACACACAAAGTAGTCGTCATGACTGTTATAGTATGGGATCGGTAGTTTATATGCATCTGACGGTCTCTTTCTTTCTTTTCTAATATCCATATGGAAGTAGTTGTACTTGACATATGGCACTATCTTGTTTTCAAGCATATAATTGTAATTCTGTTCACTACCGTATCCGGAGTCTGCTACAATTTCCTTGCTTTGACGATGGTATTTTCTGTCGAAAGATTCCAGGTAGTCGATCAATGTTGTTGTGTCGCCTGGTTTCTGGTATATGCCATAGTGGGTGATGTACTGGTTTTCTGTGGATATCTGAACATTATAGCCCGGTTTTAGCTGACCATTTCCCATATAGTCCTCCTTCATCCGCATGAATGTGGCGTCCTGATCTGTCTTCGAGTAGCTCCCTCTTTCCTGAAGTATCTCTTTATGTCGCTCGTACTCCTTAATCTTCGGGAGACTTTCTTTACTTATTTTCTTGATTTCCTTCTGAATTTCTGAAGGGACCTTTTCTATCTTTTCTACAATATTGTCCAATCTGCGCTGGAATTCTTCAGTATTCATCCCAACGGTTGTTCCAATCTGCTCCTCCTCTGATGAGATAACCTTTTCAGCCTGTCTTAGAACGAGATCAACTTTAGTTTTAAGCCTTTCATCATATTTGTCAACAGCCCCTTTCCAAACAAAAGTGTACTTGTTCGCAACAGATTCGATTTTGGTCCCGTCAATATATTGAACATCAAGAGTAACTAACCCTTCGCGATGGATAAGTTCAACAACCTGAGTGAAAATCCTCTCGAAGTCTCCATTAAGCCTTTGCGCCCGGAACAGATTCAATGTCCTGAAGTCCGGTGTAGAGTATCCTGAAAGCCACATATAGATGATATTTTCTTTTAGTTGCTTCTCTATCTTTCTCCCTGAAAATGTATTGCACATATATCCATAAACAAGAACCTTGATAAGCATCCTTGGATTGTAGCTTGATGTACCGCCTCCCTTGTACTTGGACTCTATTGAACTGATGTCAAGATGGTCTATGACGTTGCTAACTATTCTTGCAGGATGTGTCGGAGGAACCAGGTCTCCCAATGATGGAGGTAGAAGTAATGAATCGTTCTCTTTGTAAGATTTATAGATTACCTTTGCCATGCTTGTTCTTTTTAAGTGTTTTTATTTTTTTGTCGATATAAAGATACACAATTTAATTGAAACAAGCAAGGGTTATTTACTTTTAAATCAAGTAATTAACCCTTTATTTTTGCGAATAAATCTCTTTCTTTCCGAATTTGGCGCAGCTATATATGAAAAAGAGGGTGACTTTACTTTTTAGTCACCCTCTTTTT